>JBIPOY010000214.1:0-5871 GCA_044378705.1 Saprospiraceae bacterium | reverse complement strand
CCCTACTGCCAACAAACCAGAATCCTCTGCTAGGGAGGCTTGTGGAAAAGATGGATCATCTTTGTTTAAGAGGTAAACTGGCATGGTGACTAATCATCGTGAAACTAAAATATACACCATAAAAACAGTACAATGGAAAATGGTTCAAAAAAATTCACAAATTGCAGGTATAAATGGAGCCCTGCAACGCTTTTGGGAGGACAGTTTTTTTCAAAAGGTTATTTATTGTGTTCAAGAAAGGGCAATGTAAGCTGCTCCTGGATACCTTTGGGTTTCTAAATAATATGAAATTTATGAAGAATAGAATTACATATTGCAGGGGGACACAAGGTGTCTTGTTGTTGTTACTGCTGCCGCTCATTCAATTGTCGGGACAAACATTGCCCGAACTAGAGGTCCCGATTGTCTCCAAAAATTATTTTGAAATATGCGAGCAACTGGACGCGTATTTTGAAACGCAGGCTTCTGAAATACAGGCAGAAACCGACTGTTGGGACAACAATGTAGTAAAATATCAACGGTGGAAATGGTGGTGGCGGGATCGGGTAATGCCCGACGGTTCCTTCCCTGAATTGCGCGAACAATGGCTAGAAAACCGCCAGCGTTTGGCGTATGGAGCGCAAAACCGCGATCCGCAGCCCCTTTGGAAAAACGAAGGCCCCGTCAATAATCCCAATGGCGGCTATTGGGGTATGGGCCGTACCAAACACGTAGCTTTTCACCCATCTAACCCTGATATTATGTGGGTGGGTACCCCCGACGGTGGTATTTGGAAAACATCCGATGGTGGCAGTACCTGGGCGGCACTTGGAGATGGCTTGCCCTATTTACCGGTGAGTGTGATTTTGGTGGATTTTCAAAACCCGGAAACGCTGTACCTCTCCTTGGGCGACAAGGGCGGCTGGTGGATGTGGAACCTCGGCGTGTATAAAAGTACGGATGGCGGTAACACGTGGGCACCCACGGGGCTGGATTGGAAACTATCACAAGAAAACGTCATTTATAATATGGTGATGTCACCTACTGATCCACAAACCATTTTTGTTGCGTCTAATCGCGGTGTTTATCGCACATCCGATGGCGGTGTCAACTGGCAAGCGGTTCGTACGGGAGAATATACCGATGTGAAATATAGGCCCGGAGATTCTAGTACAATTTACGCTGCCCACCACAATTATTGGGGTACCAGTCAGTTGGATAAATCTACCGATGGCGGAGACACTTGGGTGCAAGTTTCAGATTTTCAGGTATCGCAAAATGAAATCAGATTGGCGGTAAGTCCCTTGATGCCAGATTGGCTAGGCGTCCATTTCTCGAATGGAAAACGCTTTTTGCTGTCTAAAAATGGGGGAGCCTCATTTGTTGAAAACAATGGCCCCGACGATGATGGTGGTGTTTTTACCTTTTCACCCAGCGACACCAATATGGTGTATTTGTGTGGAGTGGTGGTGAATCGTTCGCTCGATCAAGGGGCTACCTGGGCGCCCATTACCCACTGGTACAACGATGGTGTGCACGCTGAAGTGCACGCCGATGCCCACGACTTGGTACACAGCCCTCACAACCCCGCCCAAGTGTGGTACTGCAATGATGGCGGACTCTACCGATATGATGAGCCTTCAGAAACTTGGACCGATTATTCAGACGGGCTGGCCATTGCCCAGTTCTACCGTATTGATGTTTCACAAGTTGGTGAGTTGAAAATAGCAGCCGGTTCGCAGGACAATGGTGGTTGGCTTCGGACACCCTTTGGTGGCTGGCGGCATACCAATGGTGGAGATGCAATGTGCCAAATCATTGATCCTTCTGCCAATAACATCCTTTATACAGAGTATTACGGCGGCAATGATATTTTTCGTAGTACAGACAATTTTCAAAATTCAGTCAACATCGCTGACAATATACCCGACAATCCTTCCGGTGATTGGGTGACGCCTTTTATCCTCAATCCACAGAACAATAAAACGTTCCTTGTGGGATTACAAGATGTTTATCGTTCGTTTGACAGAGGCGATCATTTTCACAAAATTAGTGAGAACCTAACAGGGAGTGTTGACAATAAAATTCGCGATATTGCTATGTCGCCCAGTGATACCAATTTCATTGTTGCAGCGCGCTCCAGTCGTATTTACAGGACATTGAATGGCGGGGAAACTTGGACACAGCACTTTGTATCAACGGCTGAAGATATTACGCGTATCGCTATACACCCCAATATTCCACAAAAGCTTTGGGTATCTAAGAGTGGCTATGCTGCCGGTAAAAAAGTTTTTTCCAGCATCAATGGGGGCATCTCTTGGCAAAACCGTTCTGGAAGTTTGCCGAATGTACCAATCAACTGTATTCTGTTTGATACCCTCACCAATTATCTCCTCATTGGTACCGACATTGGTGTGTATTATTCCGATGCAGACGTAATCAATTGGAAGCCTTACGGCGTAGGTATGCCGGCAGTGTATGTGTTGGATCTTAAAATCCGCCAATCTACCCGTCGTTTGTACGCGGGCACGCATGGCCGTGGGGTATATTCTGTGTTGTTAGAGACGTTGGTAGGTACCGTGGAAGGGGAATCAACGTCCACGGGTGCGGCCATTGTTTTCCCCAATCCTGCTGATAAACAGGTGTATTTCAAAGCGGACGGACTAGAAAACATCGAGGGCGACATTCAATTGTTTGATGTGATGGGGAATGTGGTATTGACTAAAATCGTACAGAAACAACCCCTTCGTGATCAGGTGGTGGACATTGCCGCCCTTCCAAGTGGCGTGTATTATTTACGGGTAAGAGACCTCACAGGAGCTGTTTTGGTGGCGGAAAAACTGGTAAAAAGATAGTTTTTGGTAGAGTACCTGCCCAACCCTACCGATAAACCGAACGATTTGTATGAAGTGTATGAATTTGCAAGAGACCTTGCTCAAACATATTCGAAATGTTTTTGCTGATTAAAAGCGGTATTTGTCGTGTGTTAGCTGACTAATTGGTGTCAATCACCCTACCTATTGCCGAAAAACGGGTCAGGGTTTATACATTTGCCCGCCATACCCATTGTTGGCGTTACACCTTCTCATTATGTAACCACTTAGGCGGCCTAAAAAGGCCTAAAAAGGCCCATTTAACGCACTCTTCTGCAGATTTTTTGACCGTAGGCTACAAAAAACCGCTTTGATTGGCAAGATATGGTCACTTTTTAGTCTCCGACGCGACCCACTGAGTAGGTTACCGTACTATTTTAATTTTATAGATGAAAAACTTGATAAAACTCCTGTTTACTTCGGTGTTGGCTGTTGCGTGTAGCACCGCCTTCGCCCAAGATTACAACCTCCAACTGCGGTCCACGGTGACCATCCCCAACCAAACCCTTGCCAATATTTGTGGCTATACTCAAAATGGTCGGGAATATGCACTGTTGGGAGCCTCCAAAGGCCTTATCATCATGGACATTACGAACCCGGATGTACCCCAGCAAATCATTCAAATTCCTGGTCCGGACAATTTATGGAAAGAAATCAAAACCTATGGTCATTATGCCTATGTCACATCTGAAGGCGGCCAGGGATTGCAAATTGTTGACATGAGCGCATTGCCGAGTGCCACCCTCAACAGCCATTTTTATACCGGCGATGGTGACATTCAAGGGCAGCTCAATGCCATACATGCGTTGCATATTGACGTAAAAAAAGGTTTTCTTTATGCCTTTGGGGGCAATCTATTTCAAGGAGGGGCAAAGATGTTTGATTTGAACACAGATCCTTACAATCCTACGTATGTGGGTAAATTTGATCAACTTGGTTACGTTCACGATGGCTATGCCGACAATGACACGCTCTATGCGGCACATATTTACGCGGGGCAGCTTTCCATTGTGGACATGTCTGACAAGGGTAATCCGGTCGTATTGGGCACTGTTGAAACACCTTCTAAGTTTACCCACAATGCTTGGTTGCTCGACGATCACAAGCATATCCTGACCACCGATGAGGAATTGCCCTCTTTTGTAGCCTCGTATGATATTTCGAATCCGGAAGACATTAAAGAGTTGGACCGTATATCGACCACCCGCGATGGTGCTTCATCCATCGGACACAATACCCACATCCTCAACGATTGGGCCATTACCTCTTGGTACACAGATGGCGTAACCATAGTAGATGCACACCGCCCAGACAACCTCGTGGAAGTAGCCCGTTACGATACATGGCTCACGCCTTCCAACCCCAATGATCCTTTTGAAGGCTGCTGGGGTGCGTATCCGTTTTTCCCGTCCGGCGCCATCGTGACCTCTAACATTGAGCCGGCTATTTTCAATGTGTTGACGCCCACGTATGTGCGCGCTTGTTACCTCGAGGGCGTTGTTACCAATGGCTGTAACGGCTCACCGTTGAATGGCGCCAGCATTGAAGTCAACACCAGTGAAGTGCGGGTGAATACCACTACAAAAGCAAATGGTGTATTCAAAACAGGGCAAGTCACGCCGGGCAATTACACTGTTACCATCAGCAAGCCGGGCTTTGCCAGTCAGACCATTCCATTCTCCTTCGCCACAGCACAAGTGACGGAAATTAATGTTACGCTCGCGCCGCTCAGTGTGAGTAATCTCAGCGGAACGGTGTTGGATGCCACCACACAGACACCCATTGCCAATGCAGCAGTGACCATTTTTTCAACGTCGCAATCTTTTGATATTCAGACGAACAGCAACGGCCAATTCAGTGTAGAATGTGTGGCGTTAGACAGCTACCAAGCAAGTGCAGGCGCTTGGGGATATATTTCTGAGACAGCACCCTTCAATGGCGTAACACCCCTGAATGTTTCCTTGGAACGGGGCTATTACGATGATTTTCAAATTAACTTGGGTTGGGAAACGAGTTCTACTGCCACCACGGGACAGTGGGAACTTGGAGAACCCAACGGCACGAGCACCAACAACGGTATTACGTTGGTGAATCCTGATTTTGACGTGAGTATCGACAACAACGATCGTTGTTATGTGACTGGAAATGCGGGTGGTAGCCAGTCAGCCGATGATATCGATAATGGCGCGGTTACCCTGACGTGTCCTAAAATGGATCTTACCAATTATAATTCGGCGGTATTATCGTTTTACTATTGGTTTTACAATGCCGGCGGTTCAGGCAATCCAAACGATTCCTTGCGTGTGCACGTGCTGGTGGATGGCGTACCGTTTCCGATTTTCACACAAACAACATCTGCCAGCGAATGGCGATTTTCGGGAGAATTACTCCTACCGTCAGCAGCGGTCACCAGCAATGATGTTCGCGTAGCATTTACGGCGGCGGATGCACTCCCGGGTCATGTTGTAGAGGCGGCGGTTGATATATTTAAAGTAGCGCTGGGTACAGTCAGCGGTACCAATGGTCTGGATGCCGGCGCGTCTATTTTTGTTGCGCCCAATCCTTCCGGCGGCAATTTTGTTATTCAATACGACTGGGTGGATGCCCCTGAAATACCCGTACTAGAGGTGCGAAATGTCATGGGTGAAAGGGTGTTTTCTGCAGAACTCCAAGCCAAATCAGGCGTGGTTACTTGTGGCGCCGATTGGATGTCTGGTATCTATTTTGCTACGCTGCGCAGCAGCGGACGAAAAGGAGTACCCATGAAATTGGTGAAGCAATAAGTGAAGCTACAATAAAAAAGGGGCGGGTGTTGTAACACTCGCCCCAGTAAATATGGAGACACCCTGATTGAATCAGGATGGAAAGACGGCGGTCTCGCTCAAGGGCAAAGATTCCACCGTTTTCTTCAGCAGCTTGGCTGCCAGCGTTTTCCAACGCCGTGTTTGGTGGATTTATACACCCAACACGGCGTTTTTTTTCCTTTGTCAGTACTTGTTTGTCGGCTAGCACATTCCGT
>JBIPOY010000213.1:0-5885 GCA_044378705.1 Saprospiraceae bacterium | reverse complement strand
AGTATAAAAGTCTTTTGTAAGTTGGCGATATGCATCCGAATAACCACCGGTACGGTCGTAAATATCCAATCCTTCCCGCCTGAACCGACGTGGATCTCGCTCCAATTGCAACAAGCGTCGCACCACGGGTTTGCCAGCGTGCGAGCGCACCTCCACCAGATGGGTACAAAAAAGCCCCAAGGGAGCCGCCATTTCACACATACGCACCCCTTCTTTGTCGGGCAGCACGGCACAAAACCGTCCGGCAGGTTTCAGCAGGCGAAGCACCGCGTCCAACAGATCACCCGTGGAAAGTGTGGCTGTATGCCGTGCGAGGCTTCGCGCGGCATTGGGTGAAACCGTCAGGTCGGAGAAAAAGGGCGGATTGCTCACAATCAGATCAAACTGCAACGCCGTTTGGAGTGCGAATTGTTGCACCGGCAATTCCACCACCTCCAGGCAAGCCTGCCAAGGGGATTCCAAGACATTGCGCCGGGCACAAGCCGCCGATTCGGGGTGTACCTCAACGGCCGTTATGAGCGATCCGGGCACACAGCGTTGCGCCAGCATCAGCGCGACCAACCCCGTGCCTGTACCGATGTCCAACACGGAATGGGCGCCCGAAACATCGGCCCAGGCACCCAACAATACACCATCGGTACCCACGGGATGCGCTACATCTTCCTGGAAAACACTAAATTTTTTGAAATGGAAGGGCGCGTACGTCATATAGGGTTCTAATGAAGGCGACATAATGTCCGGGCTTCAGCGAAGCGACACCCACCGACACCCTAAGCGTTGCTTCGTCCGGGATTCCGGCAGCAACAACGCGGCCAAGCATGTCTTGTACCTCCCACTGTTGCACCACGGCATCGGTGTTTTGAAGGGTAAAATAATCTATCACCGGATTGGGGGAAATTTGTACCACGGGTTGTTCCACGGAGGCGATCGACACGGCATTTTCCTGCCAACGCTTTTCAAATTCGGCCTTAAAGAGGGATGCCAAGCGCTCATCGTGGAGGACTAAAGTGTTTTCGTCGTTGGCTGTTTCGGCTGAAACACTCCAGTTGTGGGATCCTGTAATGACCTTTGGGTCACTGCCATTGGCGTCAATAACAGCATATTTGTGGTGTAAATCTCCTGTTATTGCGTGGGGTCGGCAGTCTATCCCCACCGAATTCAGGTAATCAATTTCCACCCCGGGGTCACTGATGTTTTCGATCATACCGCGCACCGGAATATTGTTGGAAAAGATATCCACCACAGCGTCTCCGATTTCGTCTTTGGTAAAGGAGAAGGTAGCAAATAGTATTTCCATCTCTGCGGTGTACACATTTTCCACAATGTGCGCTGTGGTACGGTCTGAGGGCGAAAACCAGCTGTCCACGGCATGTCCGCCCACCACAAAATGATGGGGTGTATTGTCGCGTTTAGCGGATCCAAATCGGCTGTTCAGGGGGTTTGGCTGTACGTCTTGTCCTCCCCACATTTCCTCAAATTCGAGGGTATAAGCCCGTGCCAAGGATTGGTCTTGAATAAAAAGTGTGTTGTTAAAGTCTGTGTTAATGTTTTGATTGGTCCAATTGAGGGAGCCACTCATCACCCACGACTGATGGGGCAGGTTGGCGTCCACGACCATAAATTTATCGTGCATGAGGGCTTCGGTGTTGCCCAGGAGGACGGGGAAAGCGGGTATTGGCTGCAGGGCAGTATTGCTGGCATCGAGGGCGGCCACGTAACGGATACGTACGCCCCGTGCGGATGCGTTTTTCAAGGCGTTGGTGATATCGGTGCGGTTGTTGTTGTACATGGCCACATCGAGGGATTGTTGGGCTCCGTTGATGCGATCAATGGTTTCTGCCACCACTGCGGCACTCGATTGTCCTTCCGGTGTAAAGCCATTGGCGAAAGACGGGTCAAGTGCGTGGTTAAAAAAAACTTTTATTTGGCCTGAAGAAGTAGATTGGGTAGCGAAAGGCCGAGACTCCGAGAAGATCTCCGAGCCATTGTAGGTTGATTTTACCTGTACCCAATAGATGGTTCCCGGCTGTAGCCCCGTAAGTGCCAAGCTATTGCCCGTTGCTACACCGGCTACGGGCACTTCCATCCCCAGGGCAGGTGTAGTGCCGTATCGAATGGATGATACCGCGCCATGATTGGTTTGCCAGGTCACCAGAAACCCTGATTCGGCAATCTCCGACTGTTGCGGTTGTTCCACATAGTAGAAACAGATTGATTCAGAGAAATCATCTGTCGTCCGTGGCAGCAATTGATATCCGTTGAACGTTGTGAGAAGGGCGGTCAAGAAAACGGGGGTTCCGGGAATATCTTCTCCCAGCAAGGGGTGGTTGGCACGGAGAAACACCTTCGCGGTATTGCCATCGCCATCGGCAACGCTGTAAGCGCCGGAACCGGAAAAAACGCCGCCACCGGCAGCAAAAGCAACACATTCAAAACCAACCAGTTGGCTTTCATAGTCGCCGGATATCTCGGACAATTGTAAGATTTTGGGTGCAGGAATGGGTACATCGGTGGCCACAACGGTGTAAGCAGAAATGGGTGAAATTTCGAGCAGCCCCTGGTAGTCCACCAGTGTTCCCGTTACTTCCACGCTGTCGCCCAGTGAAACGGCTGCTTCAAAGCCTGTGGCAGAACCCGTACCCGGGTAGGCAGCAATCCCGGCTGTTGCATCTTGCAAGTATCGTATTTTACCCAATTCAGCGCCACTGGTGACGACACCGCGCACGGTGACCACCGCACCGAGGGGGTATGTACGTGCCGACTGAACGGAAACAACCTGCGCAACAATACAGGCAGGAAAAAGCGCCCAAGCGAGCAAACAACTGATTTTAGACATTTTAAAAGGTTGGGTGTTCAAAAAAATTTCACAACCTGCAAAGTTGAAAACTTTCCACGACAAGAAATAGCCGAACTTTGCAACATGGAAAAACTCAGCATGGAAAAACTCAACCGAATATCGGTGTCCGATTACAGGAGTCTGGGTAAGTTGCCCCTTGTGGTGCTCCTGGACAACGTGCGATCGGGTATGAATGTGGGCTCAATTTTTCGCACAGCGGATGCGTTTGCGGTGGAAAAGATTTTGTTGTGCGGGATCACCGCCCAGCCCCCCCACCGCGAAATATTAAAAACAGCCTTGGGAAGCACCGACTCCGTTGCGTGGGAGTATTGTGCAGACGCTACGGAAGCGGTTGTTAATTTAAAGACCCTCGGGTTTATTGTGTTGGCCATTGAACAAACGTCCGACAAGGTATGGTTGCATGATTTTGATCCGGCTCCCGGTGCAAAATATGCCTTGGTCTTTGGAAATGAAGTGGATGGGGTGGACAATACCGTACTTGCCCAATGTGATGGTGTATTGGAAATTCCGCAATTTGGCACCAAGCACTCCCTGAATGTGGCGGTTGCAGCGGGCATCGCCTTGTGGGAGGCACAAAGAAAACTGCTGGCGATGCTGTCTTAAGCACTACGGTGCGTTGTTGGGGGGAAGATGCCCAACAACGCATCGTACTCCGGCGGTGCAGGTGGGATGGGGCAATTGCCCGCTGTTGAGGGTAAAAGGTTACTGTTCCACGACGGGAAGCGTTGGCAGCACCGGTCTAAAGACCAGAACGGTACGGCGGTTTATGGCGCGACCTTCCGGCGTTTCATTGGACGTAAGCGGGTAGTACTCCCCTCGACCGACGGGTGTCAATTGATTGGCATTGGCATTGAGTTCCCGGACGAGCAGTCGCACGATGGCAGTTGCGCGTTGGAGGCTCCAATCCCAGGTATCGCGGAGTGTTTTTTCCTTGAGCGGCAACACATTGTCTGTATAGGCGACGATGTCCACGTCCAAGCCGGGTCTTGCCGCCAAGAAATCAGCCAGCGTCAACAGGCAGCGTTGTCCGGGAGCACTCACCGTCAGTCCTGTTGATTCAAAAAGTTCTTTGTCATGGAGGGTGATCGCGATGGTTTCACCTTGTACCAGCAAGGTTGAATCCAGATTGGCTATTCCCTGAAAAGTTGCGCGGAGCGACAATTCGAGGTCTAGGAAGATAGATTTTCGCTTTTCCTGTACCGATTCAACCAATTCGAGCACGGCGTTGCTGTGTTCCAGCAGTTCAAGGGTGGTGGCGATTTGTTTTTCCAGGGATGCTTTTTCCAGGGAAAGTTTACCGGCTGATTCACCCATGCTTTGGGTTCGGGCCACCAATTCTGTTTGGAGGTCTTTGATATCGACTTCTTGGCGTCCGACGATTCTATTGAGGTCACCGACCATTTGGGTGAGGTCTAATGCTTCTTTTTTTCGTTCGAGGAGTTGTTGTACGAGTACTTTTTCCCTTGTTTCAGCAGCGACGCGGGTTGTTTTTTCAGCCCGATAGACCTTGGCGCCCACACAACCTTGGGCGGTGCAGAAAGCCAAGCCGACAACGGCGGCGATCAATTTTTTCATGGTATAGATTTTGCGGTTTTGAAGTCTCATCCGGTGATACCGGAATCGAGCGAGGCGGCCAGTTCCTGCAAGGTTCCTACTTGATCCAGCACGATACGCCCGGATGCTTCGCGTTTGACGGTGCCACATTCTGCGACAGGATCATGTTCGAAGAACAAAATTTGGCGTTCACGGACGGCCTCGTCGAGCATCGCGGCTTTTTCCTCGAGGGTTTGAAGGGGGCGTACGTCATAGGCCATGACATACGGCATACCGATGTGCCATTGAGAGGGCATAGCATCAGCGCAGTAGAGCACCGTTCCTTGGTCTGTTTGAAGGACGGGCATCATCATGGCCTCTGTGTGACCATAGACGAAGCGCACATTGAATTTGGGTAAGAATTCAATGTTTTGTTGCACGTCTATGAACCTCAATTTGCCCATTTGTTGGAGCGGAACAAAATTTTCTTTGAGGAAAGAAGCTTTTTCGCGGTCGTTGGGGGTCATGGCCCAATTGAAATGGCGTTCATTGGACCAGTAGGTAGCCTTGGGGAAAGCCAATTCAACTTCTCCTGTCACGTCATCTTTCCACAGGGCGCCGCCGCAGTGGTCAAAATGGAGGTGGGTGAGGAATACATCTGTGATATCATCGCGTTTCAGGCCCACTTTGGCGAGGGATCCGAAGAGAGAATCGGATCCAAAGGGCTCGAAATGCGACCTAAATTTAGCGTCCTGTTTATTGCCCATACCAGTATCAATGAGAATATTGCGACCTGCGGTTTGCACCAGCAGGGTACGCATAGACCACGTACAGAGGTTATTATCGTCGGGAGGGTTCAGTTTTGACCACATACTCCGCGGCACGACGCCAAACATAGCGCCGCCGTCTAATTTAAAGTACCCGGTTTCAAGGCTTGTCAGTTTCATGGTGCAAAGATACAGAATCAACTATAAAAGCCGGTGTAACGTTGTGTCACACAGGCTTTTGTGGCTGTATTTTATTGGTTGGCGCTGGTCAATGTTGTTGCGTGATGAGTTTTTGCGCGGTTTCAATTAACTTTTGAAGTACCGTGACATAGGGCGCTATTTTGCCTTCTTCATTTTGAGCATCTTCTTCCAAATCGGTTTGGACAAACACCTGGTCCGTTTGGTTTTTTTGCAAGCCAAATCCGGCATGGAGGTTGACGAAAAGAAAAGCGGATAGACTAATGAGGGTGGCGACGACCCATGGAGTCTTACACTTGGATCTTGTTTTCATGCATGTTTGGTATTGATTGGCGGAAAATTTGAGGCTAAAAACACTGCAATCGTGGACATTGAAACTGCGTCTGTGAAAAAATAATGGCCGCTTTTAGGCCCATCAAGATGCCAACCCATCCATTATACACATTAAACGTTTGAATTTTGGAAATGTTACAACCAAGGAACCCGATCAGTGGCTACACTGACCGGGTTCGTATCGTCAAACCAAAGTT
>JBIPOY010000212.1:0-5944 GCA_044378705.1 Saprospiraceae bacterium | reverse complement strand
CTTTCCCATCCGTACTGTCTGCCACCGGGCTCGCATATATGCCGGAAACCATCCGAAACTGCGAGTTTTGGTCCACCGTTTGGTTTCTACTGACAAAAATGGTTTTTAACTGCTCTACTTTGACCTGGGAGAGATGTACCTCCCGATCGGTGGTATAGTAACGGTTAAAGCCCTCCGGATTTTGGCCGGCCAGCAACAATTTTCCTTGCTCAACCACCACCTTGGGGAATCTGTCCGACAACTCTATGGAAAGAAAAACCTGGTCGGGAACCCTGCCCGCCGGATGTTGTTTGAGGATATCGCGATAGTAATAATTCAGGTGCCTGCTGGTGAGCTTATTGAGGTCATCTTGTAGGTAACGGTAAAGTTCCAAAAAAGTGAGCAACAAGCCTATGTGGGGCTGGTGACTGTCATCTTTTTGCAATGAGTTGCGCAGCAATACCGGAGACTTTGCCACAAAAGAGGAAACAACCCTAAAAACAGTCCGATAAACCAACAGCAACTGCTTCAGCGCGTTGTTAATTTGTTCGACAGCGCTTGCCCCACGATCAAAAATATCACGAGGCTCTATGTGCTCTATTTTCCAAATAGCGTGAAAAATGGTGTAATCACTGTTTAAATAGAGTGGCAAGCCGCTTGATTCTACGGCTCGGTCATAGGCAATCACAGCGTGCAAACAATCCCTCAGGCTGTACTCGATAGCCGAAGAGAGTTCATCTTCTATAATACTGCCTTTTCTGTCTTTGTGGTAGCGGGAGGAAAGCGTGTACCATTCGTTGGCTTTCTGTAAAAACAAGTAAACCAAGCCAAATACTTCTGTAAAAACACTTGACTTGGCCTCAAGACTGGCGTATAGATCAAAGGACTGGATCAATTCCATCCTTCGTTGATCGTATTCCCAAACGTTGAATGCCGCAATATCTGCCAAGATGAAGCACTCGTCAGACATAAAAAAATCCTCCCAATCACCTTCCGATTGGTGGTTACTGTTGTAGTACGCCACCAGCTTAGACAGGTCACGGATATACTTCAGGAAGTCTGTCGTAGAGCGCTCATCAAACAGAAAATACGACGGAGAAAGTGCTTCTGAAAGCCTCCCCTGATTGGTAGAACCCGGATGTTTGCTCATTGTCGACATCGCACCTATTTAATCGTCACTTGATAATATTGGTTCCTTCCACGAGATAGAATGGGAATACAATGTTGTTGCGAACGTTGGTTGCCTCTACCTCATATTCTATATCAATCTGAACTTTTCCTTCCACCACATCGGATGCATCAATACTTAATTTATGCACCAATACCCTCGGTTCGTGAAGCCGAAGGGAAAGTTTGAGCTCGTCTGCCAACGCATTGAGCACGTCAGGCCTGGTTGAACTGAACACATGGTCATACAAGGTGGTACCATAATTCAGCCGCATCATACGCTCACCCGCCCGCGTGGAGAGAAAGATGATCAGACTCTGACGTATGTCTTCCTCATTTTGAACCATCTCAACGGCTCCGAGTGCCTTGTTAAACGTGGGCGGAAAACTCCACCCCCTACCAAGAAAAGATCTGTCATCGTTCATAATTCAACAGCATTGTTGCCAAAAATTCCACTCAATAAGCGTGCCTTGGTTGTTAATATTTATGGATACGTAAGCCGTCGGCTGGCTGGCCCCATAAAAAATTCATACTCCGTTGGTTATCAGCCGCCAATGAGTACTGTCGGGAACCCTAAGACGATACTGCCACCATGGGCCATGCTATCCCCCATTCTAGCTGCCGGTTTGTTGCATATAAGCACGGTGGCTGAGCCTTTTACGATGACATCCGGAGGACCTACGCACACGGCGTTGTCTCCCATTACGGCTGCAGGCAATCCGCCAATAAGAACCGTGGGTGCCCCGGGACCTATAATAGGGCCACCCACATGTGGAACAGGTACAGGACCAACGGGCGTCACCATCGGACACACGTGCATATCGGTTATTCTCGCTGCGAATGGCATGTTACATTGTTTTAATTGATCATCACAATAGCACCCTTGACAACCACTTGCCCGGATGCTGTTAATTCTGCTTGGGCTGTGCCCTTCCCTGAAAATTTAATATCTGCTTGGGCATTGACATTCAGGCCCTTGAGGCCCACATCTCCACCGGAGGCGCTGATATCTACCCCTGTCCCTCCACTGATGGTCACTTTTTGACTGCTGGTGATGTTGATGGCCTTTGAACTATTGATGGTAATCCCGCTACTGGAGGTCTTTACCGAGTTCCCATTTTGATCCTCGATGGTGATGCCTTTGTCTTTGTCATTGATAACAATGCTATTGCCGCCGGGTGTTTTCAGGGTAATGACTTTATCTTCATCGTTAAACTCGAGTGTCAGTTTGTTGGTTGTCACAATGGCCTTCTTCGAATTATCCGCCGTGAAGGTAGTATATGGCTTATTATTTGTATCATACAGACAGCCCAAAACCACCGGAAAACGCGGGTCGTCGTTTAAAAAGCCCACCACAACCTCCGAATTTACCTCCGGAATAAAAAAACTACCGGCATCCTTGGTAGCAAAAAACTGCGTCAGTCGGGCCCACAACCCGTTGCCACTTTGTTTCAAGGCCGGAATTTGAACCTGAATTCTGTATCCGTCATCAGGGTCACCATCAATATTCTTGACGATGCCTACGTGCATTCCCCTGATAGGATTCAACAACGGGCTTTCTTCTCCGAAAGTGGCATCACCAAAAAATTGCTTGGGCAGCCCAAACCCTACCTTGGTGGTAAAATTGCCATCCGACAATTCGTGCTCTACGCCGGTCACAAAGACATCTCCGTCAAAACGGGCCCCAAAACCAGAAAGGGTTATGATCGTCCCAAGTGCTATGTTGCTCATGCCCCGAAAAACAACGTTGCCACGAACCCTTTTGAGCCGGGAGTCTATCATGGCTGCATCGGCAATCAATTTAAGTTCATCGGCCTCCAATGGACCCGAATAGTACAGGTCCCAAGAGGCCGGGCTAACCACACTGCTGAGCGTAGCTCCGGTCAAATTGCCCGGCGCAGACATTCCAGCCGGCTCTGATCCAGTCTGTGTAACCAACGATTCCCTAAATGGATCCCAGGTCTTTGCAGACGTAGCCTTCAACTGGGTAGAGGCGTCAATTTCGGCTTCAAAACTGATGGCACTTTCGCCGTACACCACCACGGCGATCGAACTGGTGGTAACTTTAGGCTTTTTCACATCCACCGAATTGTCCGAGTTCAACACCACCATCCCGCATGCATGGGCACGCTTGACCATAAAATCCCAATCGCTTACGTTGTACTGGGCCATAAAACTATGTTGAAAAGTGCTCGCTTCTACCGTTTTGGAAAGCCCGTACTCCGACAACAAAGTCGTGATGATATCACTATCCTTTTTTTGTTCATAAATCTCAGAATGCTTGGCCAACGTCATCTTGACTGCTTTATCGACACATTCCAATACCAGCAAACTTCGGAAATTAGAGGTCTCGTACCCGCGTTTCACTGAAATCGCATGTTTGACCAGTACCCCGGTGAATACTCCGATATTGGTCTGATCATACCCCATACTGATGACGACATCTACTCCGGGGGCAAAATTGGCACTTTCACTTTCCTCAAAAGTACCCATGTACGTGTCACCGGCGAGGATGGTAATCGAGGCGCGACTTACCTTGTTGACATTTTTCCAAACATTGAGGCCCAAGACAACAAAGCTGCTGTCCAGAGGGCTTCCATCCAAAGTAATGGTAAAAGAAGGAAGCTGGGAATCAGTATCATTGGGCGACGTAGCAGACATAATAGGTTATTTTTCAAGGGGAGGAAACAGCAACCGTTTCCCTACCTGTAATCTTCTGAAAGAGGGGAGTTTGTTCTCTTTGGCAACCTGAATATAGTACAAATTAGAGTCATAGAATTCACGGCACAATTGCGGCAAGCTTTGGCCGGCTTTTATGATCGGCATTCTGGTGATATCCGGGCTCTGATATTTGGATGATTCCACGACACTGTCCACCACCTCTACAACACCCAATGTGATGTTTGCACGCAGTGGATTACCGCTGACATTGAAATAGGTGTATTCAATAGAAAAATCGTTAACGATACCATTCAGGGCAATATCCCCCCATAAAATTTGAACGAAGGGGGGGGCATGCGAACTTCTCAGGGGAAGAATGGTCGCTTTTTTGAGTTTGTCAATGGACAACTTAAGGCCGGTACCCCCGGAAGCCAAACTGAGCCCATCTGCCGCGTTGGGAAGCACGCCACTGTTGTCCAAGGTGAAAGAAAACTTGATAGATTCTTTGTAATAAGTAGGCCGTTTGGTTTCTATGGTATCACCTCCTGCGCTGCTGGGGCCTTCATTTGTATTTTTTTCCTGCGCATAAGAACAGGCAACGGAATTGGGGTTTAACTGAAGTTCATAACTGCCTACAAGGGTTTGCAGGGTTCCCTTTTCAAACTTTTGAAAAGCATTGATAATAAGCTTGTTTACGCCACTTCCAGCCATCAGTACTTAGCTTTTTTTTCCAGTAAGTCCATAACTTGTGATACACATTCATCCACAATATCTTTTTTCTGACGAAAACTGAGTTCTCCTCTGCCGGCGTTACCTTCATCGTTGGCAGGGCGGTTGGTTGAATCTGCCGGTTGATTTGACCCTGTTACATTGGCCCTCACAATTAATTCTTTGATTTCAACGGGCATAACAAACGTTAAGATAAGAGTGAAAAATAAGAATAGGCTATTTCCAAGGTTTCGATGGCCAAAACAGACTCCATGGATTTGAATTCACTGATGGTCCACTTGACCGGATAACAGTCATAGAAAGCCCACGCCATAATTTGTGTCTCAGAATCGTAGTCGAGCAAGGTTACAATCACTACTTTGGTTTCTATTTTGCTCAACGGCATGGTAAGGGAATCGTAACACCAACTGCCAAGGTTGGAGCCAAGGGACACAAATCCACGCTCCAGGACTAGATTTTCATAGCTGACACGCTTGGGAAGTTTGTACACCCGATCATTGACTCCTCCTTCGGTTATTTCCTCCACCTCGCGGGTACCTGCTATACCATCTACACGTTGAAAGTAATTGTCTTGGTTCTGACTTCCCCCACCGGTGGCAGAAAATGAAACACTGAAGTTAAATCCTATGGGGGGCAGGTTGCGACTGTCCATCGATGGTTGATATAAATTCTAAAACAATGGCAAAAAAAAGCAAGGAAGCCAACTTCACAAGCCGGCTTCCTTGTTTGAAAAAGCAGATTACGCTGCTTCAATGGTCAACCCTTCACAAACGAATACGATGGACTCAACAGCCACCTCGCTGCTCTGAGAGTTCATATCCGTTGGAGTCACTTGTTTGGGGAACGCATTTTTGAGCGTCCAGGTCATCCGAGGAGTACCATTTTCATCCAACAACTTGATCACCACGGTGAGCCTTTCATAGGTATTCAACTGAATCTGTACAATCCAGTCAAAGAACTGATTATCTGTCGCAAAAACACCCTTTTTGAGGGTAATATCGCCGTACTTCATCAGTCCGGGCATTTTTATGGTAGAGTGTACGGGGCTGTTTCCATGACGGTATTCAATAACATCCGTATCAATATCCAAACCGGAAACCTCCTGAAAGGGGAGGTCGGTCATATCACCGATATCAACAGAGAAATAAAATTTTGGCATGGGCCAAAATTGATCCTGATCAGCACCGGTACCAGCGGTAGGCGTAGCCATAGGTTTAAGTTTTTTTAATTAACAGAATAAAATGGGTTCAATCAAGACTTTTGTTGTTGCTGCTGGAAGGTGATGACGATGAATTCAGCAGGGCGTGTGATGGCCACTTTCACCGTAAGTTTCAGCAATCCGTCCAGAATATCATTCGGTGTCATGGTGACCCCTAAGCCAATTTCAACGGAAAAGGCATCATCCGGT
>JBIPOY010000210.1:0-5986 GCA_044378705.1 Saprospiraceae bacterium | reverse complement strand
TGCAAGTGGCCATGCAGCTTCCCGCCAGGGTATTGTACGTTAGCGGCGAGGAGAGCGAAGAGCAGATTAAAATGCGCGCCGATCGCGTCAGTAACTTTAAGTCAGACTGCTATATCCTGACGGAGACCAATGTCAGTAAAATACTCCAACAGGCCCACGAGCTCCAGCCCCAACTCATGGTGGTGGATTCCATTCAAACCATGAGTACCCCACACCTGGACTCTGCACCCGGTGGTATTGCGCAGGTAAGAGAGTCGGCCGGTGAGCTCCTGCGCTTTGCCAAAGAAACCAATATTCCGGTCTTTCTCATTGGGCATATCAACAAAGAGGGTGACATTGCCGGCCCGAAACTCCTCGAACACATTGTTGATTGTGTCCTCCAATTTGAAGGCGACAGACACAATACCTACCGCATCCTGCGCACGCTGAAAAACCGCTTTGGCAGCACCGATGAAATGGGTATTTATGAAATGCAAAGCGATGGCCTCCGTGAAGTGAGCAACCCTTCTGAGTTGTTGCTGAGTCAGAAAGACGAGGAGTTGAGTGGTTGCGCTGTGGCGGCCACCATGGAGGGTATGCGCCCAATGCTCATCGAAACACAGGCGCTGGTTTCAAAGGCCGTCTTTGGCACCCCACAGCGATCGGCCACCGGTTTTGACATGCGCAGGCTCTCGATGCTCCTGGCCGTGTTGGAAAAGCGCTGTGGCTATTTTTTTAGCATCAACGACGTTTTTCTCAACCTTGCCGGTGGTATTCGGGTAGAAGACCCGGGTATTGACCTTGCCATTGTAGCCTCCCTGATCTCCAGTTTGTTGGATGTAAGCGTCGCTTCCAATGTTTGTTTTGCCGGAGAGGTGGGCCTTTCCGGTGAAATACGCGCCGTGCAGCGCGTTGAACAACGCATTGCTGAAGCGGCCCGCCTTGGTTTTAAGGAAATTTATGTCTCAAAATACGGTATGAAAGGCATTGATACAAAACGTTATGATATTCGTATTCATACCTTGGGCAAGGTGGAAGAGTTGAAGCGCGCGTTGTTTGTGTGATAATTTTGCGCGTACCTACCGTTAAATTATGGCTTGAATGTTGGTCTTGTCGTCTTGGCAAACTACTTTTGCAACTTATTTTAATCCACCTTTCGCATTCGAGAAACGATGTAACCGATTACAACGCAGCTGTTTTCCTAAAGTCAGTCCTGCATTTATCCTACTGGTGGCTTTTTTACCACTGTTGTCAACTTTTTTGGCAAGCGTTTTCTCTTAGTCCTCTTTCGCGTTGTGTTATTTTTTTCGTTCCATCGGGTAGGGTGGCACGTTTATCGCTGTATCAGCGTGTATATCACTACCCCGGTCAAAGTTAGCCCCTCGATAATACTCTTGGGGCGTCGCTTTTTCCATTCCATACGGTTCAGGTGTCTTATGCTTCAAGGCGAGAACCCCGGTTGCGAAAAGTTGCAGCCGGGTTTTTTTTTGCCCAACCGCGCGCTGCGCGCGCAAAAAGTTTCTATGTGGAGACCTTCTAGGCCGTGGGTGTTTGATTCGACGTAACTGGTTAGCGTGGTCACGTCTGAGACAAAAAAGTGGCTATTTTTTGCCAGACGAAGCGGATTTTTGTAGGCCATAGCAGCGCTATGGTCAAAAAAATCTGCGAAGTATGGCGGAAAATGGACCTTTTTGGGCCAGACAGCGTGCCACCTAACCAGTTACGATTCGACATACAAAAAGTGCGATTTCACACAACCTCCTCCTGCACGCTACGGAAGGTAACCCTTACCTTTGCATCATGCGCATCCACGATCTTTCCGACACCATCGTTGCCCTTGCTACCCCGCCCGGCGTAGGGGCCATAGGCGTGATCCGACTCTCCGGCCCGCAAGCCATCGCCATCACTGACCGTATTTTTAAAGGGAAGATACTGGCCAGACAGCCCAGCCATACCGCCCATTTTGGCCGCATCGAATCGCCCGATGGGCAGGCCATAGATGAAGTATTGGCCACCGTTTTTCACGAAAAAAAATCATACACCGGACAAGAAACGGTTGAAATCAGCTGCCATGGATCTTCCTTCATCCAGCAGCGCATCGTTGAATTGTGCCTCCAACAGGGTGCACGCATGGCCCAGCCGGGTGAATATACCCTTCGAGCGTTTTTAAACGGCAAATTAGACCTCAGCCAGGCCGAAGCCGTGGCGGATTTGATCGCGTCTGAAAACGAAGCCGCACATGCCGTGGCGCTCAACCAACTGCGGGGTGGTTTCAAAAAAGAAATCCAGTTGTTGCGCGAAGAGCTCATCCACTTTGCCAGTATGGTGGAATTAGAACTTGATTTTGGCGAAGAAGATGTGGCATTCGCCGACCGCAACGAATTGGCCAACCTGGTGAAGAAAATCCGCCTACACCTCGAGCCCCTTATTGCTTCTTTCGCCCTCGGGAACGCCCTAAAAAGCGGTATCTCCACCGTCATCGCAGGACGCCCCAATGCCGGGAAATCCACCCTGCTCAATGCCCTGCTCAACGAAGAACGCGCCATCGTTTCCGATATCCCCGGCACCACCCGCGACACCATCGAAGAGGTGGTAAATATCAAGGGAATTCAGTTCAGATTGGTGGATACCGCCGGCATTCGGGAGGCCCAGGATGCCATCGAGGTCCTTGGGGTACAGCGCACCATGGAAAAAATTGAACAGGCAGCCATCGTCGTTTATGTCTGGGACGTGGCAGGCGGTATGACCCTCCAAGACGTCTATCAGGACCTCCGCGCGCTCATATTCGGCCATGAAGAGACCGAAAACCAACCCGCCAGAACCACTATGCCCGGGTATATCGTCGTGTGCAACAAAATGGACCGCAACCCGCTGTTTTGCACCGAATGGCTGCTAGATCCTTGTATGCCTGCGATTCACCCCTATCTTTTGGGGCCCGAACAGCCAGTGCCGCCGCAACTTTCTGCCGATTCTATTATTCCCGTCTCCGCAAAAAATGAGATGAATGTGGAATTTTTGAAGGAAAAACTATTCTCGGTAGCCGTTGGTGGCCATGATGGCGAATCTGCCTGGCTTGGCAAGAGCGAGACCACCATCGTTACGAATGCGCGTCACCACGACGCCCTGCGCCGCGCCGATGCCGCCTTGAACGATGTGCTGCTAGCCCTTGCGTTGGGCCTTACCGGGGATCTTATCGCCCAAGACATCCGGCGATCACTCCTCTGCCTCGGAGAAATTTCAGGCGAAATTGGCGTGGAAGACTTGCTTGAAAATATATTTAGTAAGTTCTGTATCGGGAAATAGTAACTTGTGAGACTGTCTAATTTTCCGCCTCGTCAGGTGTTCCTTATGGTCCTCCCACCCGCCGCGCTTGGTGTTTTCACCAGGTGCAAACGGCGGAGTGTGTGACATATCATAGAAAAATAACAATAAGGCGGCCATTTCTGACATATATTTGGCATTTCAGTGAATAGGCACCCCGATTCGAGGCACTAATGCGAAATCACGACAATTGGGGCCCTTACCAATCAATTCAACGCTAAGAAGCGTCACGCACTCCGCCGTATGCGCTTGGTGAAAACACCAAGCGCGGCGAAAAAATTAATTTGACACAAATAGTGTTAAAACTTCTGGATGTGAACTGCTATTCTTGTAAGTATTTCTTCAAATTTTGGCTGTCCATTATAATAAAGCTTGGAAGTGGATAAATAACGGCGCTTAAATGACTCTCTTATTTCTAGTTCATTCATTAGAAGTGCTGGGTGTTCGTTTAGTGGAATTAAATTGTCAGCGCCTTTTATCCTAGCTGCTTTATGTGCTAAATATTCTGGACTGCCTATGAATTCTTGAATTTCAGAATTGCCAAGCAGGCAATAAACGTCATAATATTGGCGCATGAAGTTTTTATCATCAGAAGCTCCAGGGTTATCTCTGTTGCGATATTTGCGAACTATGGTTTGGAGTTTTTCAACTAGGGTATAACCTGGATGATAGCATTGTACGCCTGTTGCTGTATTGTTTATGTAATTGATGTGTGCTCCTATTGAAATGAGGTGTTCCCAAATCCAAGAAGATATATCGATGGGGCTATTGGGTGTTACGGTGTCGAATCCAGCTTCTAATAAAATCCCATCTTTCAGCCCTTCCAACGTAGGGGTATAACTTTCATAGTAGAGTCTTATTCCTCCACTTCGGAATTTTTCTTTGTCATCAAATTCATGGTCTCTAACAATTTCAATGATCCCATTTATCAAAAGCGATTTTGCAAACACATCATAAAATTCTTTGCGTGCCGTTTTTACTTTTGATTTGTCTTCTTTCCCTTCAATGGATAAGCCAAAATTTGTACGAATGTGAATATCGATGTCTTCTGAAAATCTATGAATTAACCCGTAGCCTTTGGATAATGAAGTTCCTCCTTTTAATTCAAATTCAATTCCTTGTTGTTGCAATGAGTACAATGCATGCGTGATCCAATAATCTTTCTCAACCAATGTAATGTCCATACCTTTTTGGGTAGATACAATGGAGAGAAGCTCTTTGAATTCCGGGTCGTTATGTATGAAATCAAGCATGCTGGAGTACGTTTCGAACGATTGATTTTAATTTACGTTTTGTTTTGCCGTTTCCATAAAGTTGAGTTGCCTTCATTAAAGCATCAGTATTAAAGCTGCCAATGTTATTTGGTAATTTATCCAAAGTTTGAGATTGATCTTCCGCAAGATTTTCCATATTGTTTAATAAGTCAACAAGTAGGTATTCTCTTGTGATATTCCTGGGAAATGATGATTTCAATTTGAATTCGAATGTCTTACCATTGAGCTGAAACTCGCCTTTGCGCTTATGATTGTAAACCCATGTGGTATTGTAAAGTTGTGTTAGGCCTAGTCCTAATGAATTATAACTATTTGGGGATACCATTAGAAAATCTTCGTCCTTCAGAAAACGTTCAACTACTTGGTGATCATCAGGAGGGACAGCCCCAAATTTAGATTGTTTAGGTGCGTAATACAGTCCTTGGTTAAGTTTTATCAATGTTCCATCTTTAGTGAGCTGCGCCAAATGCCTATCTATGGCCGTGGAATAATATTCCAGGTCAGAACGGCGATACACTTTACCTTGCTTTATATGTTGACGGAGTAAATTCATTGCTCGAATACAAAGGTAGAGAGATTTTTTGAAATGCATGAAAAAAATGGAAAAATTCATGCATAAACTACAAATACTCAAATAATTAAAAACTCATTGGCTCATGTGGTTAAATTTTTCGCATTTTAGGGATATAAAATCGGGGGCAAACAGGGTGCAGTCAGAAGAAAAAAACGACAACAAAATACAAGTATCAAAATTATATTTTATCTTCGTTTTGTAGTTCTTTTTTGTTGCTTACATGTTGCTCAAGAAAGTAGAAATCTGATGAGTAGTTGCTCATTTGTTGCTCGTGAAAATTGCAGAAAGCTTTACTATCAAAGGGTTTAAGCGTTTATCTTTTGTTATCAGTTCATGTATCGGGAAATAGTAACCTGTGAGACTGTCTAATCTTCCGCCTCGTCAGGTGTTCCTGATGGTCCTCCCACCCGCCGCGCTTGGTGTTTTCACCAAGTGCAAACGGCGGAGTGCGTGACATATCTTGGAAAAATAACAATAAGGCGGCCATTTCTGACATATATTTGGCATTTCAGCGAATAGTCACCCCGATTCTAGGCAGAATGCGAAATCACGACAATCGGGGCTCTTACCAATAACATCAACGCTAAGAAGCGTCACTCACTCCGCCGTATGCGCTTGGTGAAAACACAAAGCGCGGCGATTGGGATGATTGTGGCGAATACCAAGCAAGGCAGAAGAAGCGCCACTCACTCCGCCGTATGCGCTTGGTGAAAACACCAAGCGCGGCGATTGGGATGATCGTGGCGAATACCAAGCAAGGCAGAAGAAGCGCCACTCACTCCGCCGTATGCGCTTGGTGAAAACACCAAGCGCGGCGATTGGGATGATCGTGGCGAAT
>JBIPOY010000208.1:0-5989 GCA_044378705.1 Saprospiraceae bacterium | reverse complement strand
ACCAAAGAGCAACGGGACGAGCACTACAAACAACAGGGCAAATCCAATTGAACATGTCGGTAATCTTTCCCATCGGAAGTTAACATCGAAAAAAAGCACAAAAAAAGCCCCGAAATATCAAAATTTCGGGGCTTTTTTTGTACTATACATCCAATGGGTCAGTTTATTTTTCCGGACATTATTACTTGTTTCACCAAGCGATAGCCCTTAGCATCCAAATTTTTAAAGATCACGTCAATTTCTTTGGTGATATCGCCGTTAAAACTCATCGTATTGAACTTGATGACAATCTGTCCGGACTCTCCCGGTAAAATTTTCTCTGTTGGCCACTGAATATTCATACACTCACAACCACTTACGAGTTCAATCTCAAGGGCACGGGTACCGATGTTGTCAAAGACAAAAGTGGCATCCACGAAGGCTCCTTCACGAACAATACCGTATGAAATTAACGTATCTTTAAACTTAATTTCCCGGTCGGCGGGGTTGGAAGAGGATAGTATGTCATCGCTTGTTTCCATGGCTTCCAGTAAGAAAAACAAGGGATTAACAGCTTGTTTTCCACTGCTTTGAGTGGGTTTCTTTTCGCGTTTCTCTACTTTTTCTGTGATGATACTCGTTGGTCCGGAGAGGATTTTAAACTCCGTTCGGCGGTTGAGTTGGTGTTGTTCATCGCTACATTCGACGCCATTGGTGCATTCGTTGAGCAGTTTTGTTTCACCGTAACCTTTTGCAACAATACGATCTTCCTTGATACCCTTGGCCAAAATCCATCGTTTTGCACTTTCAGCGCGGCGCTGAGACAGATCCATATTGTAATCGTCTTTGCCCCGGGCATCAGTGTGAGAAGAGAGTTCAATTTTCATGTCCGGGTACTGCAACATGAGGTCTGTAAGATCCTGTAAATCGGGTTCTGCATCCAGGCGGATATCATCTTTATTGTAATCGTAGAGGATGTTGTCGAGTCGTATGGGCTCATTGATTCGAATGGTATCAAACTCAGGCTCTTTGCGTTCTAGGCGCAGGGTAATTTTCTTCTCAATACTGACGGTTTTTTTGATCCCCACGGTATTAAACCGTATGCTATCCGGCTTATAGCCTGGCGCATTGGCGATGAGAAGGTATGATTTTTCCGGCAGCAAAGTGAACCCGAAGTCATTGGAGGCGGGGTTGCTTTTTTCCTCTACATCCACGGGACTTTTGGCGGTAACATCTATCACATTGACGGTACAGTTTTTCAAGGGTTGATTTTCTTTTTCGCCTTTTCTTTTCAGGCGGAAAGTAGTAGCTGCGAGGTCAACTTTTACGCGTTCAATTTCCCAGGCATAGATATCATCGCAGCAGGTTTTGCTTTTCAAGTTGTTGGGGCCTGGTCGGTTGCTCGTGATGAAACCGGTCATGCCATCGCTGGAACGGGAGTAATACTGATCATCGAGGGTCGTATTAATGCCTGCGGCCAATATTTTTGGTTCGCTCCACACCGAGCCATTCCATTGGGTTTCGTACACATCCAAGCCGCCCATACTCGGGCGTCCGTTGCTGCTGAACCACAATTTTCCATCTTGGTAGAAGGGAGACGCTTCATCTCCGGCGGTATTCACCACGGCACCGAGGTTGACGGGCAGGCTAAAAACGCCTTCTGATTTTTTCGCAGCGTAGAAAAGGTCAAAACCACCTTTACCTCCCGGCATATTGGCGACGAAAAACAGTACTTTTTCACCAAAAAGCTCGCCTTCGCAGGGGTGCTTGGCGATGTAATCTCCATTGACCCCGGTTGCTTCATTGGCAGCGCCCCAGCCTTCGGATGTTTTTGTGGAGTAGAATATTTTGCTTTCGGCAAGGGATTGACCTTTCTCAGCCAGTTGTACGCGGGTAAAATACATTGTTTTACCATCTGGAGTGACACTTACATTGCCTTGGTGCCAGTCTTCTCGGTTTATTTGTGTGCCCAGGGCCTTGGGTTCTCCGAATTCAGCGCCGGTGCCTGTTTTACTGGCCGATACAATTTTGGAGTACCAATCTCCCTGTTTACCGTCCACCACCACTACCTCTTTGGACATCAGCGTAGCGTAGTACAATTCGCCGCCGCTGTAGGAAGGAGATCCTTCTGTTTGCGGGCTATTGGCAGTTTTTCCAATATTATTGACGAGGAGCGTTTCGGGTTGCTTCATTTTTCGGGCGAGTTCACACCCGGTAATTTCTCGTTTAGCGGAGGCCTTGAGTGCTTCATCGGTGCCGTCGGTGAGGTATTGGTTGAACATATCAATGGCCTCTGTGTGTTTGCCATTGTATTTCATACTCAGGGCCAACCAATAGCGCAATTCCACGAACTCCATTTTCCGATCGCGTTGTACCAGCCGGTTGAAGCCTTTTTCTGCTTTTTCGTAATCGCGCAGGTCAAAATTCAGGCGTGCAATCTTCGCTGCCAGCACCTTTTCCTTGTTGTCCTCGTACACCTTTTCGTACAGGTCGAGGGCCGCATAGGGGTTGCTGTTTGCCTCAGCCTCCTGCGCCGATTTAAGATTGGCTTCAGGGGTGGATCGGTTGATCGGCTGTGCGTGGGCTGCTAAAACCGAGAGCGTTGCCACGGTGAGAAAAAAGAGCGTTTTTTTTATCATTATGATTCCGGCGTACCGGTGTTGATTTGAATAATGGACTAAAAGGAGTTAAAACCGCGGGCAGAGTACCTTGGTTTTAACCACCGAAGGCTTGTATATCTTAACGATATAATTGGCGGCCAACTCAAAACCGCCGCGGTTGTTGCTCACGGAGGACAAGCTCGATACGTTTACGTCGTATGCCAAACCAACGCGAAGGCTCTTGTATTGTGCGCCAACGATGGGGTGAACAGCATCCGCCAGGCGGTATCCCAGTCCGAAGAGCAGGGTAATTTCCTTCTCAGCGTTGAACAGGTATGCGCCCAGTCCCTGTACAATGATTTCATCAGCACCACTCATGGTTTGGTACACGAAGGAGGGGCTCACGGTGAATTTATCGTTCATTTTGATATTGAACTGCGCTGTTGCAACCGAACGACGACCAATTTTGTCAGAGCTGGACTGAACGCCGCCGCCGCCACCACTGCTACTTCCACCCGTCACAAGCCCGTATTTCCCTTGTCCGATGTGGTACATGGAGTAGCCGATGCTGAAGTCCATCGTTTTATTGAGGCGAGATTTCAGCACAATACCGCCATCGATATCGGTCCAACTGGCTTTTCCGCGGTTCAAGTTGGCAAAGTCAACGTCGAGGGGTTGGTTGTAACCACCGCTTGATGTTGGGTTGTTAAAGCCTTCGGCGAATAGAAAGCCATCGGGGGTTAATTTGCGGCTTGCTTGTCCGTATTGTGCACCGAGGGTAAGGTATGAAGTACCTTTCTTGTTCAGGGCGAGGTGGTAAGAAGCGCCCAATTTGGCAGCACTGTGGGTAAGTTTTCCGATACCGGCCTTGTCGCTGAAAAACATTAGGCCGACGCCCACCCAGTCTTTTTTTCGAAAGCCACGAATAACAGGGCCATCCACAAATGCAGAAGGCGTTTGGTATTGGCCTTTGTTGCCAATGACGCTGGCCCACTGACCGCGATAAATGCCTCCAATTCGTACACTCCCTTCAAATGCCCCTATGTTGGCAGGGTTGAGGGTCATGGGTGACATGTTAAATTGAGAAAAGTGGATGTCTTGTGCCGTTACCCCGGAAAGGGTGAAGGCGGAAGTCAGCAGAAGGAGTAATTTTTTAACGTGCATACTCAGCGAGGAGTGAATGAGTGAATGGGCGAATATGGGTGTTTGGTATTTTGTCCGAGCACCGCTTTCCGTTTGTTCGGCGAAAAGTAGCGTAAAAATGGGACTCACCAATCAACCCACGCCGCAGTTTTTGTTAAAAAAAGTGAATTGGTTGTATGTTGGCGATTCCAGCAGGGGGTAAAGGCCCTAAAGAAGTCCTTCAGCAGACAAATTTACAAGAATTATTCCGCACACCGGATATTTCTACCGGTGTGCGGAATAAAAAAACGGAGCACCTACTTTTTCTTTTTGGCAGGTGCGGGTGTTGTTGTTTTGGGTTTGTCGGGTGCCGGGGTTACTGCACTGATGTGTTCAGGGGAAGGGACTTTGGCGCCGTTTCTAAACCAGAAGAACAACGCTGCCAGACATATCAACAGGGTGGAACCAGACGCCACATACGATATCTTTTCCCCTAAAATGAAGGATTTTGGCTCAAAGCGCATTTCTAGTTTCTGGTTCTCACCTGCAGGCAGGCGCATCGCACGGAGCAGGTAGTTGGCCTTGGTGAAATCCGCCGTCGGTTGCCCGTTCAGGTAACATTTCCAGCCTTTTGCAGGCGGGTAATACATTTCTGAGAAGACCGCCAATTGTTCAGTTTTTGCGGAGTATTCATACTCCATCTTTTCAGGGTGGTATTTTGTTAAACGAATGGTTGCTGTACTATCGGTTTGTACGGTAAAGCCTTCAAGTGACGCAGCATATCGCTGCTGAAACACGGCACTGTCTTTTGGGTGTAGGGTGCGCAGGGCTGCCAGTTCGGCGTCGCCATCGGCCACAACATCAAAGTGGTTGACAAACCAAGCGTTGCCACATATTTCCGAATTTTGCATAGGGCCATTTTGAGTGATGAGGTATTTAACATTCATCATACCCAAAATATGCAGGCTCTTTGCCATTTCACCACCACTTAAAAAAGTATCCACGACTTCCTGAAACCGCTGAAGCTTAGCAGCGTGATACCCACCAATATTCTTGTGAAAAAATGACGGATAAAAATTGGTGGCGATACCGCCGCCTTTTAAATCGAGTACCCGATAGTTCGGGTCCGGATCGGCTTTAATTTGCTTATCGGCAGCAGACTCCTTGGGAGGGGCAGTAGCGTTGCGCTTGGTCTCGTATTTGGTATCGTTGAGGGTGCGGCGGCAAACACGCCAGTGGTCTGTGAGGGCAAATGCGGCCAGGGCTAAAATGGTCAATCCTGCTTTCAATTTTCCAATCAGATACAGCCAAATCAATCCCGCAGCGCAAACCAAAAATGCCATAGAACGGAAAAAGTCGCCATACAACATGCCTGAACGATCTTCCTGTATCATTTTGGTGAGCTCGGCATTGTTGCCAAGCGACACGTCGTTGGGGCCTTCTGTTGGTGTGCAGGCGATTACGGCCAAGCATAGCGCGGCAGTAATACCCGTCGAAATAAACAGTGCGCGTTTCTTTTTGTCAACGGTAAGATCGGTATCCACCAAACGCTGTAAGCCCAAGGCGGCGAGTATTGCTACACACAATTGCCCCAAGCCAAAAGCCATGGTAACAGCCCGGAATTTGTTGAACATCGGTAGATACGCATAAAAGAAATCATTCAAAAAAAAGTGCTTGCCCCATGCCAGTGACACCATAAACAACCCTCCGGTCAACAACCACCATTTCACACCCCCGGGAACCAGTATGGCGCCCATGAAAAATAAGAAAACAGCAATGATGCCGAAGTAAATGGCGGTGCCTACAAATGGCTGTTCGCCTGTGTACATCAGACCGCTTATTTGACGCTCCAATTGTTGGGGAGATAGGTCAGCCGGCATGTTCTTTGCAACTGTTTTAAACATGGAGGTCTCTTGAAAAGATTCTCCGGAACCACCACCGGCAGCATGTGGAATCAACAGCGTTCCGCTCTCACAAATACCGCTGCTCCACCCAAACAAATACTCTTTGTCCAAACCATCTCCCTTTTCCGACTTACTCGTCAATTCCGAGGTGCCGCGGATGGTCTCCTGTCCGTATTCATACGTTGGCCACACTTTTGACATGTTGCAGGCAACGCCCAAAGCAATTGCTGTGACACTCAGTAACCCTGCTCTAAACCATGTCGCCATTGTTTTCTGCTGAATGGCATCCAACAACTGCCAAAGCCCGAATATCCCCAACAACAACATGGTATAATAGGTTATTTGTGCATGGTTGACCATGATTTGCATGGACGTAAACAAAGC
>JBIPOY010000209.1:0-5989 GCA_044378705.1 Saprospiraceae bacterium | reverse complement strand
GGCAATGATACGCTATCCATTTTTAATTTGATACCCGATAAGCCCACGGCTAAGGTTGGTACAGTGGCCTACAAGTATGCAAGAGCCATCAGTGTTCCAGCGACAGTAAACCCTAAAAAATAACTTCCTGAAGCTGAATATACTTTTAGGGGGATCATTTGTTGGGATGTCGTCTGCGAGAAAAATAGCTTTCAGCGTACCACCTTACCGGGTAGTATTTTAGCTGGGTTATAGAGGGCCAATTTTGTTGTTGTGCGCGTTCATTCCCCGCAATTTACAACAAAATTGGCCTTTTTGATTGAAAATAGGCTTGTGTTGGCCTGTGTACTACATTTTGAATACGGACTTATGGGATCATGGATCGTACGGTATCCCATCGATCGAAGAAAGCAGGTATGCAAGTACTGCACAAATCACTGGAGGCATTGAACAACACACAAATACCGATGTCATCTTTGCGGTTGAAGGCGATTTCACTGCGAAACCCGTTGACATAACCGCCATGGTAGATGATGGTATCGTTTTGGTGGTGAAGTACCCGCCATCCCATGGCGTAAGCGGCATCTTCGCGTCTAATCCACCCCGGAAAGGTTCGGCGCTCTCTGCCCGTTTGTACAACCGGTGAAAACACCTTTTCGAGGGTCGCTAGAGAAACAATTTCTTGTTTGTGTCCAAGTAATAATTTGAGCCATTCACCCATATCGGCGATGCTGGCATTCACACCGCCGGCGGCGGCAGCATTGTAGTAATGGCGCGAAATGGTGTCACTGCGCCAGTTATTACCCGTCCTGAAGTGTGGCAGTGCTTTGTCGTTGCAAGTTTGAATGGAAGTAAAGTCACAGGAAGCGCACTGCATTCCTGCTGGTGAAAACACGTTTTCCTGCAACAGTTGAGGGTACGATTTTTGTGTAGCCCCCTTCATCACTTCTTCTATGACGCAAAAAGCGGCGTTTTGGTAACTAAAAAAGACGCCTTCTTCCCCACTGATAGGAGCTTGGGGGAAATACTCCGTTACAATTTTTCTCGTGTCAAATCCCTGTTCGATCAGTTGGGTAAATGCATGGTAGGGTAAGCCTGTGGTGTGTGAGAGCAGGTGCCATAATTGTATTCTTTTGGCTTGTTTGACATCCCGGAGGGTGAATTCCGGGTAATATTTTTGCACCCTTTCCTCCCAGTCAAACACCCCTTTTTGTACCATAATACCCGTCAGAATACCCGCAAAACCCTTCGATAAGGAGCCTATCCTAAAAACAGTTTGGAGGTCTATCGAGTCGGTTGTGCCGACTTTTTTTACGCCGAATCCTTGTTGGAAAATAATAGAGTCTCCTTTTACGACAACAATGGCTGCTCCGGGTGTTTGGGTAAGCGTCATTGATTCTTCAAAAAAACGCTTATAATTGTCTAAAAAAGCCTCTAATTTAGGGTCTATGGGTGGATCAGCCCGTTGAACTGTACTAATCGGCTTGGAGGAGGCACCCTCAATACAACCGGCTTGGCTACACAACAGTGCAAACAGCCCCGACAGGAAAGCCAATTGGGAAATTAATTTTAAAATCATGCAGACAAATATAAGATAGACCGTGTTAAGGTATCAGTAACTACGTAGGTTACGCGCTGCCTAGTCCAAAAAAATGGCCACTTTTTTTCTCTCATACGCGACCATCTAAGTAGTTACCGGTAAATGATATTATTCCGACAGGAAAAAAACAAAACAGACCTGTAAGGAGTACTCTCCCCTTACAGGTCTATATGGAACGAAAAGAACGTTGAAAAATTTAGGCTTCGCGCATGACCCGTGCCATGGTTGCTCCAATTTGTGCGGGTGATTCCACGACAACAATGCCATTTTCCTCTAGGATACGCATTTTAGCCGCTGCTGTATCATCGTCTCCCCCTACAATAGCGCCTGCGTGGCCCATTTTTCGGCCTTTGGGCGCTGTTTGACCGGCGATAAATCCAACAACGGGTTTTTTGTTGCCGTTGGCACGGATCCAACGAGCGGCTTCTGCTTCGAGGCCACCGCCGATTTCGCCGATCATCACGATCCCCAGGGTTTCTGGGTCATTCATAAACATTTCAACGGCTTCGCGGGTGGTGGTTCCGATGATTGGGTCGCCTCCGATACCGATGGCGGTAGAAATGCCAAGTCCTGCTTTTGCGATTTGATCAGCAGCCTCGTAGGTGAGGGTGCCTGACTTGGATACCAGTCCGATTGGGCCGCGTTTGAAGACAAAGCCTGGCATAATACCCACTTTGGCTTCATCGGGGGTAATGATACCCGGGCAGTTGGGCCCAATGAGCACAATGCCTTTGTCGGAGATATAGGCCTTTGCACGCACCATATCCTGAATAGGAATACCCTCCGTGATGGCAACAATAACTTTTATACCGGCGGCAGCGGCTTCAATGATGGCATCGGCTGCAAAGCTAGGCGGCACAAAAATAATGGAGGTATCAGCTCCGGCAATTTTCACGGCGTCTTCAACGGTGTTGAACACCGGCAGGTTGAGATGGGTTTGACCGCCTTTGCCGGGCGTCACGCCACCCACTACATTGGTTCCGTAAGCGATCATTTGTTCGGCGTGGAAAGTTCCCTCTTTACCCGTGAAACCCTGTACGATGATTCTGGAATTTTTATTGACTAGGACAGACATTAAAAGTGTTGCTTTATGAAATGGAAAATATGACTTTGCAAGGGCTTGATACGTTCATTTTTCTAGATCTCGGATGATGAAAACATCTTCGTCGGACCGCTTCATGAAGTAGTGTTCTCGTGCGTATTTTTCTTTGGTTGACTCAAAGTCGTCGGCTTCTTCTTTGGCCTCCTTGATTTTTTCTTGGTAATACTCACAATCGTCTTGGAGCCGTTGTTGAGCCCTGTGGAGTCGGTATTGTGTCCATAAACTGTTTCTATCCAAAAAAATCAGGATAAAAAAAAAGACAAAAAGCGTAAGATTATAGCGGTTTTGTAGCGGTTTTGGCAACCGTGTCCAAATAAACTGCCATGGGTTGGATGAAAGTGCCATTTTGCCTTGTTTTTTGACCCTCAAAAGTAGTGCGTTTTCGGAGAATAATACGTCTGAATCGACCGTTTTTACATTGTGGCGTATTGAAGGAGTAAAACAAAACCGAATATTGCGAAGTGTAGCGATTCTGCAAAAAGGTTGCGCATGTTGTGCAGTGCCATCGCCAGAAAGATGCCGGCAGGTGTTGCAGACAACAGAAAAACCTCCCAGCGCCATTCAGTTGGGAAAAACTGTATAGCAATCCCCACCAGCGATACCCAGTACAACACCGTAATAAATTTTTGCCCTTGCATGGATTTATTCCTATAAAATGCGGCATAATTCAGTACAAAAAATAAAAAAAGTAGCCCCCAAAAAAGGGAGGACAAGACAAATTTTACATTGATCGTGGCGTCAAATGCGGTCAGTTCAAAGATTCCACGTAAGTGCCGTTGCCGAAAGAGGCCACCGGCATCTTCCCAAAAATACCACAGCCATCCCAAGAAAATAGGCACGAAAAGCCCGGAAAAAAAAGCAATCTGGTCCTTCATCGTCCAACTGCGCATCACGGAAATACCAAAATAAATAGCCACAGTTAACAGCAGGGCCTTCGGGTAGAAAAGACTGCTGACCCCAATCCAAAAAGCGGCATCAAAGACCAGAATGGATGATTTTGGAGACTTGTAGGTTTGAAAAACCGTTCGTAGGGCAGGAATCAAGCAAGTGGCAGCCACCAAGGGGGGCGAAAGAAACTGAAAATCGGGCAGCGCACTCGCCACCAAAGCGTAGCAAAGGCCCGGTAGCCAGTTCCGATCATTCATCAAACGAAGGGAATCAACCAAGTTGTTTATCCACAATGCTTGCGTGAAAACCAAAATTGCCGCAGCAGAGGAGGACCAAATGGGTTGATCTTTTGCCCACCCGAAAAGCCTTTCGAACAAAAAACCTGCATCAGCCATGGGCGGCAGGGGTGTCAGATGGCCAGAGAGGGCAGCAAAATGTAGCAGCCCAACATACAAGGCCAGACCAAAAGCAGAGGTGATTTGAATGTTGCGAAAGAAGAGTAACACGACAGATGGGTTGAATACAGCAGCAAAGGTCGGGAATTGATAGCACTTTTTGGACTGATTGTCGAGATCTACTGTTTATTAGCCCAATCAGCGGGGGTTAGCATCCACAAAACAGAACGTTGGTCTGCTGATTTTTTTACCCTAGTGTCGTATTTTCAATATTCTTTCACACTTCAGCCCGATATTTTTCCTGTTCTTTGCGAAAATTGGCGGATCTGCTATCTTTTTTACTTCGAATTTTCTCAAAATGGCATTAATTGAAACACCCATCCAGGGTCTTTTTTTATTTGAACCAAAGGTTTTCTCTGACGAAAGAGGGTATTTTTTTGAGAGTTACAACCAGCGTACCTGGGCAGAGGCAGGCGTAATGAATGTTTTTGTACAAGACAATCAGGCGCGTTCTACCCGTGGTGTCTTGCGGGGACTTCACTACCAGGTTGGCGAGATGGCACAAGCCAAGTTGGTACGGGTAACGGAAGGTGAGGTGCTCGATGTAGCCGTAGATTTGCGCGAAGAATCGCCAACATTCGGCCAATATTATGCCGTTTTGCTGTCTGCGGAAAACAAACGCCAGCTGTTTGTTCCCCGCCGTTTTGCACATGGCTATCTCGTCACCAGTCCAACCGCAGAGTTTTGCTACAAATGCGATAATTTCTATTCCAAAGCACATGAAGGTGGCGTGCGATTTGACGACCCTACACTGGCAATCGACTGGCAATTTGATCCTTTGCAGGTGTTGGTTTCTTCAAAAGATGCTATTTTGCCCAATTTTGGGCAGCATAGGCCGCTATAAACCACCAAATTTCTCAAACCACTTCGTCAAAGTATGGCAACCAAGGAGCAAACGTATGTCAATATTGGACATACCAAGAGAGCACACGGGCTCACCGGTGAGATTAAAGTCTCTATTGAAGACCAATATCTCGAGGATTTTCTCAAAAATGAGCGTATCTTCATAGCGGTTAAAAGTTCAAAGATTCCCTACTTCATCGCCAATATACGGGGGAAAGGTGAATTAATTGTGCAATTGGAAGACGTGGTAGGCCGAGATGCCGCCCAAGTATTGCAGTCTAGAGAGATTTTTTTGCGTGAGCAAGACATTCTACATGCGGAGGAGCGTGAGTTGGAAGTGCTGGATGACTCCCTTGAATATGAGGGGCTTGTAGGTTTCACAATCTTGGATATAACCCTGGGAGAAATTGGTGCCATTGATGAAGTACTCGACATGCCCCAACAGGAAATGGCATTTCTTCGGTACAAAGGCCGCGACGTATTGGTGCCCCTCAACGGACAGATGATTGTTGAAGTGGATGAAAACAAACGCATTGTACACATGGATTTGCCGGAGGGTTTGCTGGACGTATAAGGGGTTGTTGGGGAGCTGTGGTGTACTTTTCGACATATTATTAACGGAACAGGCTCTAATAACAACGTTTTTGCTTAAATTTGTGCCGAAACAAAAATTTTGGCCATCTCCTTACTGTGTTTATGGCGCATCTTACTCCTTCCCTCGTACTAATTGTCTTGTTGCTCTACTTTGCCATGCTGGTGGGTGTAGCCTGGTTTACAGGTCGCAATGTGGGCAATGAGGGTTTTTTCTTAGCAAACAGAAAGGTTCCGTGGTGGGTAGTGGCATACGCGATGATTGGAACCAGTATCAGCGGCGTTACTTTCATCAGTGTTCCCGGCAAAGTGGGCGGTACAGGTCTAAACATGGCCTTCTCCTATATGCAAATGGTGATGGGCTATTTGGTGGGGTACCTGTTTATTGCAACCGTGCTGATGCCCATGTATTACCGTCTGAACCTTACCTCTATCTATGGGTATTTGGAACAACGGTTTGGATATTGCTCTTATAAAACCGGTTCTGCATTTTTTTTGTTGTCGCGCACCCTTGGTTCTGCAGCGCGCATG
>JBIPOY010000207.1:0-6000 GCA_044378705.1 Saprospiraceae bacterium | reverse complement strand
CCCAGGATCATCCAGCCCAAGGCACTCAAGAGGGTCGGTCCGGGTAGGCCAACAATCATTGCAGTGCAAATCAGCATACCCAGAATGGGTACCAGCGGCACCAGGGGCGTACGAAAAGGCCTTGCTGTATCGGGGTTGTTACGGCGCATGATCCAGACACCTGCGCACACCAGCACAAAGGCAAACAAGGTGCCGATACTGGTTAAGTCACCTGCGACACTGCCCGGAATAAATGCTGCAAAGCCGCCCACGAACAGAAATAAAATCATGTTTGACTTGTAGGGCGTACGATAGGTAGGGTGTACCTCAGAAAAAACTTTTGGCAGTAGTCCATCGTTGCTCATAGAATAGAACACCCGGCTTTGGCCCATCAACATCACCAAGATAACGGAAGAGAATCCTGCTAAAATGGCCACCGTTACACTCGTTGCCAGCCAAGCATATTCCGCAGGCATGTGGTGCGTAATGGCATAAGCGACCGAGGCCTCTTTACCTGCCTGCATGAACTCCGTGTAAGGCGCCAAACCGGTGAGTACGTGTGAAAATAAGATATACAGTATCGTGCACACCGCCAATGAACCAAGGATACCTATCGGCATATCACGGCTTGGGTTTTTCGCCTCTTGCGCGGCCGTTGAAACCGCATCAAAGCCGATAAATGCAAAGAAAACAACGCCTGCGCCCGTCAGCACGCCTCCCCAGCCGTGCCGAAAGAAGTTGGTATAGCTATAGAGAGAACCATCGGGCAAGGTAACCGCCGGTGCATCTGCCGGAATAAGAAATGGCGTATGGTTGATAGGGTTAATGTATTGCCAGCCGAGGGCAATGACCAATAAAACGATGGATACTTTTATGACGACAATAATACCGTTCACAAAAGCCGACTGAGAGGTACCGCGAATCAACAACATCGTCAGCAACAACAATATAATCAGTGCGGGGGCATTCATAATACCTGCGTGCCGTACGCCATCCACCAAAATCGACTCCATCGGTGAATGGCACCATTCATACGGTACTACCCCGCCCAGCAGCAAATTTAGATATTCACTCCAGGCGATGGCCACGGTGGCTGCGCCCAATGCGTATTCAAGCACCAGTGCCCAGCCGATAATCCAGGCGATCAATTCACCCATCGTGGCATAGGCATAGGTGTAGGCACTGCCGGCAATTGGGATCATACTGGCAAATTCAGCATAACACAAACCTGCAAAGGCACAGCCTACTGCTGCAATGATAAAGGAAATGGTGACGGCAGCGCCTGCATGGCCACCAGCAGCGGCTGCAGTGCGCACAAACAAGCCGGCACCAATAATCGCTCCGATGCCCAGTAAAATGAGATTCCAAGAGCCCAGCGTGCGCTTCAGACCCTTGTCAGAGTCGCTGGCTTGCGCCATAAGTTGTGAAAGTGGTTTTCGTACCCAAAGATTTGCCATAAGGAAATTGTTGTTGGTAAAAAGTTTCGATGGGCGAAAGATAGTTTCAAACTTATCAACCTTGCAAATTTTTCATCAACTCATCGTAATGAGAAGCTGGAAGAAAAGAAATGACCCGGCCAAACCGACCTGCTGCCCGCAGGTGAAAATGCGCCAATCGACGGCCCATACGCCGGCTTTCTTCTGTCTTTTCCACGTCACTCCAAGGGTAGCGCACTGTTTGCCAAAAATTGGTGACAAACAGGTACTCAGCGTTCACATCCACTCTTTTTAAACGCCAAATGGTCTTTTTTACCAATATAAACCAAGCTGTAAAAAGTACTACAACGGCCAGTCTTGCCCACAAAGCCGGTATCGGCAAGGCCAAATTTTCCTCCGAAATGAGGATCATGGCAAAAGTGAGCCCTGCCAAGAATACAGTCCCGAATACGGGTACAAAAACCCGCCAAAACAGGGTGGCGGTGGAGGTGATACATTCCGTTTGCTGTGCTGTTGGCACCGTCTCAGGAGTAGGGTAGTCTTGATTTTTCATAAATAGGTTGACTGAATGTAGTGTCGCGGGATTATGTCTCCTTTATTATCGTTGTTCGGCGGTTATAATATCCCACCATTAACCCTCTTCCCGTCTTGATCAAGGGAGCGTTGGCCTCGCCATTGGGTAGATTATTCAATATACGCGGCACTGCCCTCATTTTTTGTGCAAAATTACAGCAAAAATCGGTCGCAGTGTTGGTCTATTCACGGTATTCCTGTAATTTAATGGCTCGAAAATATTGCCTACACCAATAAATTGCCGTACCCACTTCATAGGGGAGGAACTACTGCTATGAAAAGCCGCTTTAAGGGGATTATGTTGTTGTTTGTTGTTTGCTACGGCATCTCCGCGCGTGCTCAGGTTGGGTTTTTGATGCCTGCCGGTATGCATCAAATGGATATACCTTTTGAGTACGTCAATGATTTTATCCTTGTCACGGTTATTTTGAACAAGACGTTACCGCTTAAAATGATTTTTGACACCGGAGCAGAGCATACCGTTTTAAGTAAACGCGAGATCACGGATGCCCTACACGTCCGGTATGAACGCGAATTCAGACTCACCGGAGCCGACCTGAGCACAGAATTGGTGGCCTTCCTTGCCCGGCAAATACACCTCGAAATACTAGGTTTGCCATTCATCGCTCCTCGGGAGGATATTCTGGTGCTGCAGGAAGATTATTTTCGATTCGAGGCTTATGCAGGTGTTGCTGTGCACGGTATTTTGTCAGCTAAATCGTTTTCACGGTATATTTTTAACATAAACTACCAAAAAAAAGTAATTACCGTTTACGATCGCCCCTATTTTAAATTGCCGGGAGCGGGTTTTCAAATGGTGCCGGTGGAGGTGTTTCGAAACAGACTGTACCTCTTGGCACCCATCTGTTTTCAGGAAGATGATACCACGACGGTCAAATTGCTGTTGGATACGGGTGCGGCGTTGCCCTTACTACTCTTCAGCAACACCAATTCCAAAATTCAGGTGCCGGAAAAGGTAATAGCCGGCAACATCGGAATGGGACTAGGCGGTTACTTGGAGGGCTTCATCGGACGAATACAAGGGCTTGCCATCGGAAATGTTCAACAAAAATACATCCTCACTTATTTTCAGAAAATTGATACTGCGCAAGACCTCACGTACCTCAACAACCGCAATGGGTTGGTTGGTAACCGACTACTCAACCGCTTCCAGGTTGTTATTGACTATGATCGCGGGTATCTTTGGCTCAAAGCCTCAAAAAACTACCGACAACGCTATGTTTTTGATCGAAGTGGCCTGTCTATTATCGCAGGGGGAGTGACGCTCAACCAATTTACGGTACAGGTTGTAGTCCCCGGTACACCAGCAGCAGCAGCGGGCTTGTTGCCGGGCGATCGTATCCTGCGTATCGGTGGGATGCCGGCGGTTATGCTTGGACTCCCGGATGTACAACGACGTTTACAAAAAAAAGTAGGCAAAAAAATCACCTTGGTCGTCCTCAGGGAGGGCAAAAAAATTAAAAAATCCTTCCGGCTCAGGGAACTGGTTTGATTCATTACAGCAATATACAAATCAAAAACAAGTTGGAAATTCAATAATAGCCCTACATTCGCCTTTAAATTTCTAATTTTTCAACATTTTATGCGTATGAAACAACTATTTACATTCCTTCTAAGTGTGTTCCTCTCCCTCCAAGCCAATTCACAAGTAATTGATACCATTCTGTTTGAAAATTTCCAACTAGATCCATTTCCGGCCATGGGGCTTGTTCCTCTGGGTGACGATACTACTTGGGTGAACGCAGATGAGGATGGCCTCGATGCCGTTACCCAAGTGGATGATGACAAGCGTTGGACGTATGCAGAATTCTACTTCAACGCACTCGACTCGTTGACTGGGGAGACAAACTACTGCGCCTCCTCGTATTCGTATCTGATTAATTCACTGCCCGGCAACCGCAACTGGTTGATCACACCGCCCATTCACGTGCAGGATGCCAATTACACTTTTCACTGGAAATCAGCATCCTACCAGATGCCAAGGTACCTGGATGGCTATCTTGTAATGGCCTCTGAAGGTTCCAACGACCTGTATGCCGGTGCTTTCACGGATACGCTTTTTCAGGCAGCGTCCATGGTGTCTATTACGGGCAACGGGCAAAGTCTTGATATTTCCAACTTCACGTTTACAGACGGTTATATCCATGCCAATGGTGTGACGGATACCACGTATTACACGCCCAGCACCGGTATTGCGTACGGACGCTTGGAGCCGCACTCCGTCAGCCTCGCCCAGTACACCGGAAAAATGATTTATTTGGCGTTTTTGCACAATTCGGATGACGACAACTTACTCGCATTGGATGATATTCTGGTGACCCGTTCTACCGCTTCCGGAACCAACGATGTAGCAATGGCCGATCTGCGTTTTGTCACTTTCCCCAATCCGGTGGAAAACATCCTCAACGTATTGTATCGGCTTGCAGTACCTACCGAGGTGACCCTTCAAGTGAGTGACGTACAAGGGCGTGTTTTGCAAAACATTGCTTTGGGGCGGCTCGGGGCCGGCGAGCAACAGCATGATTTGAACCTGCGCAACCTTTCAACAGGCCGGTATGTCATCACCTTACACGCTGGTGAAACCATTATTTCCCGGGTTTTTGTAAAAAAATAAGGTAGCAGACTATTCAGGTGCCCGCGTCTGAGATTAAAAAACGGCTTTTTTTGTCTCAGACGCGACCGCGCTAACCAGTTAAAAATTTTGTTTTACAGTCAATATAAAGTGGTTCTGAATGAAGTGTGAATGCAAATATTTTCATTCAATCAAATCATTAAAATCACTTTAATCACAGTCTAACCATGACACCATTGGAGCAAATAGGTGGTCTCTTGTGACCGGTTTGCTCCAATGGTGTTTTTAAATCTATCCTTTCCTATGAAAAAAATGATGATGCTTTGTGCATTCGTGCTTTTTAGCTGGACGGTGCAGGCTCAATTAAACGATGGAAGCATAGCGCCCGATTTTGTGGCCACCGATTTGCAGGGCAATACCTGGCATTTATATGATATTTTAAACCAGGGGAAATCGGTTGTCATTGACATTTCTGCGACTTGGTGCGGGCCCTGCTGGAGCTATCACGAGTCGGGTGCACTGGAAGAATTGTACGCCTCCTATGGCCCCAATGGCACCAACGAACTCATGGTTTTCCTAATAGAAGGTGATCCGGCCACGGGCATCAACGACTTGTATGGCACCACGTCAGGTTCTCAGGGCAATTGGGTAGAGGGGACGCCCTATCCCATTATAGACTATGCCCCCATCAACAACCTCTATGAGATCAATTATTTTCCGACACTGTACGTTATTTGCCCCAACAAATTAACGCGTCTCATCGAGCAATCCTCACCCGAAGAAATTCACGCCATCACGTCATCTTGCCCGGCACCGGTAGGCAACAACAACGCGGCCATTTTGAAATACCAAGGCTTTTCCGGCGACTTTTGCAATACGGTGAAGTTCCCACCGGCCATTTATCTCCAAAACATGGGAACAGACACCCTGCGCTCGGCCCAGGTATCTTTCCTCCTCGACAATGCGCTGGTACAAACCATCTCTTGGACGGGTAATCTACCCTCTTATGCCACCGAGTTGGTCGCATTTGATACCGTTACCATTCAAAACGACGCCCAAATTGCCATTGTTATTGGTCAAGTCAACGGCGTCACCGATGATGTGCCCTCCGACAACGCCATTTTTCTCCCGGTGAGTGTGGCGCCTTCTACCACTTCAGCAGAGGTGATCCTTGAACTGAAAATGGACAATGCTCCAGGTTCCATTTACTGGGAAATAACGGACGATGAAGGGCATGTTATTTATTTCGGGGGAAACCGCCAAGTAAAATACCCAACCGAATCTTCAGAAGACCGCTACCAGACCAACGGTGCACTGTACAACTTCCCGGTGCCACTGCCCACTGCCCGGTGCTACAACTTTGGTATCTACGACCTCATCGGGAATGGCCTATGCTGTGGCGATGGCAATGGGTACTAC
>JBIPOY010000017.1:0-17349 GCA_044378705.1 Saprospiraceae bacterium | reverse complement strand
CTTTGACACCAATTCAAACATGGTACTCTATGCAAATGAATCACTCGATGTTACCAAACTGGTGAAAGCCAAACTGCACATTGAATAATAACCACGCACTTTTGTGGAAGCATTAAAAAATCGGGGTAGCCAGTCGTGGTTTACCCCGATTTTTTAATGCGAAATTGCTAATCGGCCGAATACTTCGCGTATTTTTTGACCGTTGCTAGGGCTGACAAAAAACACCTAACAGTCACTTTTTTGTCTCAGATGCAAGCACTCTAAAACTTAGGGCAAATAATATCCTGACTGTCGTAATTCCCGAGATAGGTCACGGATATTTCAAACGCTCCCTGTCGTTGACTAGCCTGTAATGCTTTGATATTCAAGTCATAACTAAGCCCAAACAGTACATCATTGCGTTCAATGCCGACCAGACCGACCACTGCATCAAGCCCGAAACCATCCTCATTGCGAACTGGCCGTGCCCATGCGCCCAAGTGAAGCGCCGTGGAGCCGTACTGACCCATGGCAAAACGAAAATTGGAGCCGGCATTGATCTGCAGGTGAGGCCCCTGTACGGCTATCAACAAACGCGGAAGTATTTGACTGCGATTGTCCTTGGTCAGCGGAAGGTTGGCGGCAAACTGAGCAGAGTACTTGGCAAACAACTTGTCGCCGCTCCCAGCATTGCCATAGAATGAAACGGTGGGCTGTAAAAAATGATGAATGGCGGCGCCGGCAAAAAAACGACCATCCCGACCTACTTCAGCGGTATAATTCAGTCCTGCGCTGTAATCCGTGTACGAAAAATTGTTGCCAGGCAGCGTTTCTGATGTGGGCGCTGTATAGCCGGTATTTCCATCAAATTGATCGTGAAAATAAAGGGATCCATACCCCACATTGCGCTGTGTGAGCCCACCCTGTAAACCAGCACTTAGGAATTGTTTGTTATTCGTTCCCAAGGCTTTATGGTAGGCCATTGATATTGAAATTTGCGTCGTACTGAAGTCTACCACACTCACCTTATCGTTGAAAAATACAATCCCCAGGCCAAAGGCATCGTCATTGTTTTTCTTTTTTTTAGCATCAAAACGTAGGTCGGCGAACACGGAAAAGGTCTTGATCGGATTGTCCAGGACTTTGCGCCACTGATCGCGGTAGGTAGTGCCAACGCGGTAGCTACCTTCCAGAGCGCCCGTGAGCGCAGGATTAAGGCTAAGCGGAGAGGCATAAAATTGGGTAAATTGTTGGTCTTGTGAAAAGACGGGTGTTGATAATACGCTCAAAAAAAGCGAATAAAGGAGTAGTTTCTGCATGCTACTGAAAGTGAGTTTGCGCAAAGGTAGCGCGGAAAATGTTGCGCAAGGAAAACGATTTTAAAGCAAACCACAAATTTATATCCTGATATTGTCAGATGAAATAGGATCATAGGAAAGTACGAAAAGTTTTTTTTCTACCTTTCGGGCCAACAAAGCAATCGATTAAACATCAATCACTCAAATATTAATATGGAAAAACAATCTACTTTCAAGCCTTATGTTCCTGCAGACAATGTCTCAGTCAAGGAGTTTACGCTACGGGCCATCGTCTTAGGCTCTCTGTTTGGTATTCTATTTGGCGCTGCAACGGTCTATCTAGCCCTAAAAGCGGGTCTAACCGTTTCTGCTTCCATTCCAATAGCGGTGTTGGCAATCTCTTTGGGACGTAAATTTTTGGGGACCAGCATTCTGGAAAACAACATCATCCAAACGACAGGTTCTGCCGGTGAATCTGTGGCGGCAGGAGTTGTATTCACCCTTCCGGCATTTCTTTTTCTCAGTGATGGCATTGGGAAGGGCTATTTTAATTATTGGACCATTCTCATGCTGGCTATTTTTGGAGGTATCCTGGGAGTATTGATGATGATTCCGCTGCGTCGATCGCTGATCGTCAAGGAGCATGATACCCTCCCGTACCCTGAAGGAACCGCCTGTGCTCAGGTGTTGATTGCAGGTGAAAAAGGGGGTGACTTTGCCAAAACGGCCTATCAGGGGCTTGCTTTTGCCTTTGGATATGCCATTTTACAAAGGGTTTTTCACGTCATCGCAGAGGCTCCACAGTGGGTATCCAGTGCAACCAGTAAATACCTACCAGCCGCTCGGTTGAGCGGCGAAATAAGTCCTGAATATTTAGGGGTAGGCTATATCATCGGCCCGCGCATTGCCGGTGTGCTGGTAGCGGGCGGTGTAATGGCATGGTTTGGACTCACGCCCCTCTTGGCCACCCTTGTTCCAGCCGATATTATTGCCGCACAACTGGACAAGCTAGACCTTCTAAACCCGCTGGAGACCAGCGCTCGTTTTGGTTGGGACCCTACAACGCATGTTTTTTCCAACCTATCGGAAGCTATTTACCGCGCATATATCCGACAAATTGGCGCCGGTGCCGTAGCGGGTGCCGGTTTTATCACCTTGATTAAAACCATGCCCACCATCATTTCTTCGTTTAGAGACAGCATGAATGATATGCGCAACCGGGATAAAACTGCCGCCGTTGCACGAACAGAAAACGACCTGTCCATCAAAGTGGTGGCCATCGGCTGCTTGATTTTGGTGCTGTTGATGGCAGCTTTGCCCAGTATTCCGGGCGATAGCTTTTTTAGTAAAATTCTGATTGGCATCCTAGTTATAATTTTTGGCTTTTTCTTCGTGACCGTGGCCAGTCGAATTGTGGGCATCATTGGTAGCAGTAACAGCCCAATTTCAGGAATGACCATTGCTACCATCATGGGAACGGCCCTGGTGTTCATTGGTGTGGGTTGGACGGGTAAGTTTTTTGAACCAATGGCACTTGTTGTAGGAGGTTTGGTCTGTATCGCCGCGGCCAACGCCGGAGCCACTTCACAGGACCTTAAAACGGGTTATCTCATTGGTGCAACCCCGCGTTATCAGCAACTTGCCCTCTTCATCGGTGTAGTCGTTTCTTCATTGGTCATTGGCGCCACGGTATTATTCTTGGACAACCCGACCGCCGAGATGCGTGCCCTCGGAATAGAACACGCCATTGGTGAAAAATTTAACGCACCGCAGGCCACCTTGATGGCTACCTTGATAAAAGGGCTGTTGTCTTTCAACTTAGATTGGCAATTTGTGTTGGTAGGGTTATTCTTTGCAATTACGCTCGAATTGTGTGCGGTGAAATCACTCTCTTTTGCCGTTGGTTTTTACCTGCCACTGGCCACAACACTGCCGATTTGGATCGGCGGCGCGTTGAAAGGGCTAACAGATTGGATGGCCAGTAGAAAAGGAGAATCTATTGAAGATGCTGAACTAGGAAAAGGTAGTTTATTTGCAACCGGATTGGTGGCAGGGGGCGCTTTGGCGGGTGTTATTGTGGCACTTTTTCAAGCATCTGACGGTACGGCAAAAGCCCTAGAGACCATCAACTTAGAGCATGCTATCGTGGGTATGATCGGGCATGAAGGTTATAATCTTCTGGCCGTCGCCGGCTTTTCATTGTTGGCTTTTTTCCTCATCAGGGCCGCTAGAAAAAAATAGAGTATGGCCAACACAAAGTGGTTGTGATTGAAGTGTGATTGCAATCATTTTAAAATCAAATATTTGCAATCAATCAAATCATCAAAATCACTTTTACTGGTTAGGTGGTTGCAACTGCGACAAAAAAGCGGCCATTTTTTGCTAGAAAAAGCGGAATTTTGTAGCACGTTGGTGTTATGGTCTCAAAAAAAGCCGATGTAAAGCTGAAAGTGGCCGTTTTTTGTCCCAAGCAGCGTATCACCTGGGTATTTTTAAACAGTGTAAATCTTAAAAATCTTAAAAATCTTAAAAATGCGTAAAAATCACGAAATAGATTATAAAATCCACGGGGAGGAAATGCAGTGTGTCGAGGTTGAGCTCGATCCACAAGAGACGGTAATTGCGGAGTCCGGCAGTTTTATGTTCATGGACGAGGGCATTCAAATGGCAACGGTCTTTGGCGATGGAAGCGACCGTACCGAAGGCTTTTTGGGTAAATTGATGACAGCAGGCAAGCGCCTATTGACCGGTGAAAGCCTTTTTATGACCACTTTTACCAATGAAAGTGCCAAAAAGCAACGTGTTACTTTCGCGGCACCTTATGCCGGAAAGATTGTCCCACTTGATCTAATGCAGTACAACGGCAAAATTATTTGCCAAAAAGACGCGTTTCTTTGCGCCGCCAAAGGCGTTCAAATTGGCATTGAATTCCAGCGTAAACTTGGTACCGGCCTGTTTGGCGGGGAGGGTTTCATCATGCAAAAGCTTGAAGGGGATGGGATGGCTTTTGTACATGCAGGAGGTTTCATTCTTGAGAGAACATTGTCAGTTGGGGAGACACTTCGCGTGGACACGGGTTGTATTGTAGCATTTACCGATCAGATTGATTATGATATTCAATTTGTAAAAGGAGTGAAAAATATGGTCTTCGGTGGCGAAGGACTTTTTTTCGCGGTGCTGCGGGGGCCAGGAAAGGTGTGGCTGCAATCGCTTCCGGTAAGTCGTTTGGCCGCTAAAATAATTTCTTATGGTACGGGATCACGTCGCGAAGAAGGGGGTATTCTCGGAGGTCTTGGTAACCTGATTGATGGTAATTGAGCCATTGCAACAGGTCTCGCAGGGGTGATATTTCTACAACACATAACATCACGAGTCAATACGGACTGGCAACACACGTTTTGCACCAAACATCAGCATGGATTACCGAAATATTAGAAAAAGTAAGGGTTGGATTTACAACATGCTGCTACCGTCTATACACATAGAGTATAGGATGCTTTTCCAAAAAATTCACTTGCACAATCGGGAAGGCGTACCTGCCAACAAGCCGGTATTGATTGCGTCCAACCATCCCACGGCTTTTATTGACCCGCTTTTCTTTTGTATTTTTTTTGATCCGCCGGTATACAACATGACCCGCGGGGATATTTTTCGAAAACCTTTTTTTCGCAAATTACTGGAGCATTGCAATATGTTTCCTGTTTACCGACAGCGGGATGGTTACGACAAGCGTGATCGTAATGATGAAGTTTTTGAGTACTGTCAAAAAAAACTCGTCGATGGTGTGGCGGTTAACATCTTCGTAGAGGGTGAACACCACCTCGATAAGCGGGTACTAACGATGCAAAAAGGTATTGCGCGCATCGCTTTTGGTACCTACGAAAATCATCCTATGGAAGACCTGCAAATCATTCCGGTTGGTTGTAATTACAGCGCCGGCGACGTACTTCGGGATGAGGCAAAAATCAATGTGGGACAACCGATTTTCGTGAAGGATTACTGGGAAAAATACCGTGAAAATCCGGGCGCAGCCATCAATATTCTCTGCGGAGATATCAGAAAAGCGTTGATTACCCTTTGTTACCACATTGAAAGCCGGGAAGATGATCTCTTGGCAGAGCACCTTTTAACCCTCTGGCGCAATGACCATCCGGTGAAATTAATCCCGGTGGTTGAACGTTCCGACGAACGTTTTAAGGAAGAAAAAAAGGTGTTGGAGGGTTTGAACACAATGCACGTTGATCAAAAAAAAGCCTTGGGAGAAAAAACAAATGCCTACTTCAAGGCGCTTCAATCAACAGGCATAACGGATGAAACACTGACGCAACCTCACCAAGGTAAATGGACTTGGGGGTTTCTGTTTGTGATTGGTTTTGTTCCCATGATCGTTGGCTTTCTTTTGAGTTTACCCATTCGAAGTTTGGCCCACTATCTGGCGAACAAAAAAGTAAAAAAGCGTGAGTTTCGAACCAGTATATTATTGGGTATTGGGGTTCTGGGCAACTTTATCTACTATTTAACGCTCCTCGTGCTTGGATTAGCCTTTCAATCGGCTTTTCTAGTGCTACTGGCTGCCGCTTTACCGGTGTTGTCTTGGTTTTCCATCTATTGGAGCGACCGTTTGTCGGGCTGGCGTGCCGCGCGTAGGGCATTGAAACACCCCCAAAGGGCTCAATTGCTGAACATGCGGGAGAAGGCACTTTATGCTTGGTCGGAGGCCTGTAATACAACAAAATCGGTATTATAGGGCTCCAAGGATGATTTGACTTGCTCCAGAAACTTGTCGCCGTATTTTAACAAGTAGGGAAGAACATTTTCGGTGCGTTCTTGTAAACCGTTAGAAGGAAAAAACTTTTCTTTCAATACCTTTAATTGATTGATGGCTACTTCGTGTTTTTGTTTTTCTGCACGAAGTAGCCTGCTTTCCCATTGCTGTAAGGCAGCAACTGCTTTTACCTCTTCTGCACGGACAGCCTTTTCCAGCGTAGCATCAATACGACTGGCTTTTTCAGTGATGGCGTCGTAAATTTTCCGCAATGCTGTAGTTTCATCGGATAAAGCAACCGTACTGTCGCTGTTTTTCTCGATGTATGTACGCACCAGCGCGTCTATATCACCAAAAAGTGCTTCAGCGCTGAAGCCTAATTTTTCTAGTTTTTTACCGGCATCTTTGTCTAGCCACAACACGGAATGGCGACGCACCAATATCGGAAACGGCACTTTGAAATAGTCAAACAGATCTTTCCGTTCCAGCCAATACGCCAGTTCTCCGCCGCCACCTATATACGCCAGATTGGGCAGTATCATTTCCTGAAAAAGGGGTCTGAGTACCACATTAGGACTAAAACGCTCAGGATATTGCATGAATTCCGCTTCGATTTCGGCAGCAGAAAACACCAAATCGGTGTTCAATATCTTAAAAAAACCGGATTCATGGATGATTCGCTCGCGAAGTCCCGGTTTCATATAAAATAGGTTGATCTCACGTGGGGCCGCCTGGGTTTTAAAGCCCAATGCATTGAGTTTTGAAATGGTCGTATTGACGATACCAAAAGTCGGCATTTTGAACAACTCCTGCCGAATAACAGGAATGAAATGGCGCTTTAGTACAGGATTGTTCATGTTGATCACAACCAAACCATACGCACCAAGTAATTCGTGTAGCAACGCTTGTGTAGCTTCTGCGAAATTTTTTTCGCCAGAGTAGGCTCGCTCCACACGATCGAATAAAGTGGAGGCGATGGCATCTGCTCCAAGCATGGTTTTTAAGGTGGAGAGTGCCGGTTCGAGGGTAGAAACGCTGATACTGCCAACAGCCCCGGCGATACCCGGATCCCACACAATTTTTTTTCCAAACAAGGTGGTTTGGTTCAGCTCTTCGAGGTCATGGTCTTCGCTTCCAAGCACAAAAACAGGAATAATTCGACGGTTATCTGATGAATTCCGTTCAATTGATTCGGCTAAATTTATGGTTGTCAGTGCTTTATATACTACGTAGAGTGGCCCAAGAAAAAGACATGGTTGATGGGCCGTGGTGACGGTGAAAGTATTCTCAGCACGCAAGGCATCAATATTAGCTTGCACTTTTTCGATAACCGGTAAGGTAGCATACTGATTCTTAAGCAAATTGACCAAGTCATTTCGGGGGTATGACGCTGTTTGTTTTCCCCTCAATACCTTTTCGAAAGCAGCCGGGGTAGGGGGTTCATAGAAAAAGCTGCTTAGTTTGGAGTCTCCTGTTGCATAGGCTATATCGGTTTTTGCCAACTGGGGAACCTTATTCAATGGTATTGTCGTCTTTCTCATGCTACATGGTTGCCCGACCTAAACAAGTATGCAGGCAATAGGTTTATTTTTTTGGCAAAGATAAACGCTTAGGGGGCGCGCTGTCTCGATCGAAAATACCCATTAACCGTCATACATCGGAGTTTTTTGACGCTAGGTGCTGCGAAGGCTCACAGGAATCCGCTTCATTTGGGAAAAACCACCACTTTTTGTCTCACACCAGATTACTAGGATTTTATTACAGTAGGCAGACAATGGTTTTACGACAAAAAAATTGATACTTTTGTACGATGATGGACAAACAACGCACCCTCCACTGGCTGACCAGTCTTAGAACAGATTTTGACGAAGAGAATTTATTTCGAAAGCAGACGCTTGACTTTGTGCAAGCCAACGATGAATACTGGCAACGCAGTACGCTTCCCGGGCATTTAACGGGCTCTGCTTGGGTGCTCAATCCACTAAAAGATAAGGCCTTGTTGATTGATCATCGTGGATTGGAAAAATGGTTTCAGCCAGGAGGTCATGCAGAGCCGACCGATGCGTCATTGTTAGAGACTGCCCGTCGCGAGGCATCCGAAGAATGTGGTTTGCAAGAGCTTCTGTTACTTTCCGATCAAATTTTTGACTTGGATATCCACCTCATTCCTGCAAAAAATGAGGTGCCCGCCCACCTACACTACGACGTGCGATTCGCGTTTTTGTCTGAAACGGAATCATTGGATGGCGACGTAGCGGAGGTGAAAGACCTTCAATGGGTGCCACTTGAAGGTTTATTGCGTGCCTTGGATACACAGCAGTCTCTGCGACGGATGGCGATCAAGAGTTTATTGATTTCTTCATTTTAAAGTGAGGCACGGTCACTTCTTCGAATTCATCTCCGAGCAGTTCATAGCCTAATTGTAGATAAAACGGCACAGCGGTTTTTCGGGCGTGCAGGGTGATCTCTTTGTAAAGGAGTTCATTTGCCCGGATCTCAGAGAATGCCACGAGGGCAGTTCCGACACCTTTTCCTTGGTTCAAGGGTGCAACGGCCACCTGTCTCATTTTTATAATGGTGTCATTTTCTGGGGTTAGGTTGAGATAACCAACCATACGTCCGGCGTGGTTGAAGGCTGCTAGGTGGATGTTATCCCATTCAGTAGCGAGCTGTTCCGGGGCGAATACCAGTCCGAGGGGCCGCCGTAGTACTTCAAGACGCAGCTGAACGGCCTCATCGTATTCCGGGGTAGCAAATTCAATTTGGCAAATAGTCATGCTGTTCAATAGCTTTTTTTGCAAAGTTGATGTACTTTTAAGGGTTAGTGTTATCTTTTAAAAAGAAACTTGTGTTGTTCGTGGGTTTCACGTGAATAATTGTGTCACGTTCTTTCAATAAACCACCGATATACGTTATGTAAGTATTTGATTGCAAGATGATTATAATGATTAGCATCATAAAACACGTTGCTTTGGCTAAACTATCTAAATCATATTTGTCCCATGGAAAATTTTGATCAACCCCATGAGGGGGGAATTGCGCCTTCTAAAGATGAAACGCTTGCCATCACCCAAGAAGTGCGGCAATTTTGGCGTCAAACATCTGCTTGGGCGCTATTTTTTGCCATACTATTGTTTATGTTGTTTGGATTGGTATCTCTATCCGGGCTATTCACAGCGTTTTCCGGGGGGATTTTCGGCCTTATCAGCGGTATTTTTATTGTGATACTTTATGGGGTGATGTTGTTTTTTCCGGGGTTGTTTTATTATCGTTTTGCAACTCAAATGAAACAAGCTCTGATCCTAGACGACATTGATCTATTGGATCGTGCATTCAATAATTTGAAGCTCTATTACCGTTACGTAGGCATTATGATGATTACTATTATCACGTTGTACTTGATGTTCTTCTTGTTATTTGGTGCTGCGCTACTCCGCAGTGGCGGGTTCCCAACGGAATAAATACACCTTAAAAAAATGTAATTGGTTATGTCTAATTTCGATCAAAATACCAGTCAGCACCGAAATTCATGGGGAGAGTTTGGCGTTACCGAGGCCATGAAACGCAATTGGATGTCAATTTCCAAGTGGGCGCTCTTCTTCTCCATACTTGGCTTTATTTATGTAGGCTTGTCGGTGTTGATGTTGGGTTCTATGGGTACTATCCTTGAGTTGTTAGCGGCCATGGGGGATGAAAATCCTGTACTTTCCTTGTTTTCACCGTTTTTGTCCTACATCACCGTTGTTACAGGTATTATTTTGGTGGTTTGGTTTTTTATTAATCTGTACCACCTCAAGTTTGCGAGTCAGATTCAACGAGCCATTAAATTTTCCGATCAAAAAGCATTTGAAAATGCGTGGGAAAACCTGCGCAATCATTTTCGTATTTACGGAATATTGACGTGTGTCTTGATACTTTTATACTTGGTTTTGGTCGTTGCGGTGGTCAAAACAGCAGCGAGTGATTTTTCTCCGATGATCTAAAAGAATCTTTCCGGTAGCCGACGGTGTTTTGTGTCTCAGACGCACGTTCCTAAAAAATAAAAGGCAATGCCGGACGACCAAAGGGTCGTCCGGCATTGCCTTTTTCACGGGTACATCCCCACGTCGCAGCAGAGCAGGTTGTCAGAAGACTTACAAGATATGTTTCACTTTGGGGCGATGTGGGGTGATATCGCCCAATCTTGCTTTTTTGGCTTCCTCGTATTCGGTGAATCCACCTTCAAAGAACACAACTTGCGCATCGTCTTCAAAGGAAAGAATATGGGTTGCCAGGCGGTCAAGAAACCAACGATCGTGGCTGATGATCAGGACACAACCGGCAAAATTATCGAGCGCATCTTCCAATGCACGGAGTGTATTTACGTCAATGTCGTTGGTGGGTTCGTCGAGCAACAGAACGTTACCCCCTTCTTTCAGGGTCATGGCCAAGTGCACCCGGTTGCGTTCTCCTCCGGAGCATACGCCGAGTTTTTTTTGTTGATCTGCGCCCATGAAATTAAAACGAGACAAATAGGCGCGAGCATTGACGGAAGCATTGCCCACCTGAATCAGGTCATTGCCTTCTGAAACGATTTCGTAAATGGTTTTATCCGGTAGCAATCCTTCATGGCTTTGGTCCACGTAGCTAATTTGGACGGTCTCGCCGATCGTGACGGTACCGGCATCGGCCTTTTCTCTCCCGGTCAGTATTTTGAAAAGGGTAGATTTACCGGCTCCGTTGGGTCCAATGATACCTACGATAGCATTTTTTGGAATATTAAAAGTCAGGTTTTCAAACAAGACCCGGTCTCCGAATGATTTTGTCAGGCCATTGATGTCGATTACTTGGTCTCCGAGTCGAGTCCCATTGGGTATCCAGAGTTCGAGCTTGGCTTCTTTTTCGCGGCTTTCTTCGCCGGCCATTTTCTCGTAGGCATTCAAACGGGCTTTTCCTTTGGCTTGTCGGCCTTTGGCACCCAATCGCACCCAATCCAGTTCTCTTTCGAGTTGTTTTCGTCGTTTGTCTTCTGATTTTTCCTCTTGAGCGAGGCGTTTGGCTTTTTGCTCCAGCCAAGTAGAGTAGTTACCTTGCCAAGGAATACCTTCTCCGCGATCGAGTTCGAGTATCCAGCCTGCGACATTGTCGAGGAAGTACCGGTCGTGGGTAACAGCAATGACCGTACCGGGAAAATTTTGCAAGTATTGTTCCAGCCATTGCACTGATTCAGCATCCAAGTGGTTGGTAGGCTCATCGAGTAGGAGAATATCGGGCTGTGAAAGCAACAACCTCGCCAGTGCAACGCGGCGGCGCTCTCCACCCGAGCAGATATTGATGGGGCGGTCGTCTTCAGGGCATCGCAGGGCATCCATGAAAACTTCGAGGCGGTGATCTAGTTCCCAGCCACCGAGGTGTTCAATTTGCTCCAACACCTCCCCTTGGCGGTCAATGAGTTTCATCATCTCGTCGTCATCCGTGACCACACCAAGTTTTTCGCCGATATCTTCGTTCTCCTTGAGGAGATCCACGATGTGCTGTACAGCTTCTTCTACGATTTGGCGTACCGTTTTGGTTTCGTCCATTTGCGGTTCTTGCGCCAAGTAGCCGATTTTGAACTGTTTTTCAAATTCGATTTTACCTTCATAGTTCTGGTCAAGGCCGGCGATGATTTTCAGCAAAGTTGATTTTCCGGAGCCGTTCAAACCCAGCACGCCAATTTTGGCGCCGTAATAAAAAGACAGCCAGATGTTTTTCAACACCTGTTTGCTTGGCGGGAATGTTTTATTCACGCCGGACATGGAGAAGATTATTTTTTCAGACATAATTTTTAAATAAATGAGTGTTTGGCCTGATTGGGGCTGGCACCTGCAGGGCTTAGGTTACCCCGCTTCCGAAAGCAACCCCCGGGTGTAAAGGTCGTAAAAAGGATGTAATGGCTTGAAAAAACATCACTCCTTTGTACTGGCAAATATACATCCCCAGCCTGTCAAAAAGAGTAGTCCTCCAAGTGGTGTCAAAGGACCGGCCCAAAAAACGGTGAAGGGCAATAAATCACGGCAAGCAAGTAGGAAAAGTGACCCTGAAAACCCAATGATTCCAGACAAAAACAACCAACCTGCCCATTTCAGATATCTATTATTTGTCTTTTTTTCCATCAACAAGCCCACGGCCAACAGTGCAAATGTGTGATAAAATTGGTATTGCACGCCTTTTTCAAAAATACTGATTTGATATTCGCTGAGGTAAGGTTTGAGTCCATGCGCGCCAAATGCGCCAATAGCAACGGCCAAAGCGCCCATTACAGCTGAAATTTTAATAAATTTATGGGCCATATTACGCTGTTCTTATGAAAGTTTCGTCAAGGATATTGATAAGATGATCAAAAGGAATATTCCCGTACTAGGTCTGTTAGCCGTGAATCGGCAGGAGGTGTAGCCATTTTTTTGCGTACAAAAGCCAGATAAAACAACCAATCCAGCCCAAGAGTACCACTTGTAAAAAATGATCACGTAGCAAGGCGCGCGTGGGAGACTCTGTCTTATTGAATACAAGGGTTAGCTGTAAGTACCTTAGAACTCCAATAACCACAAAAAAACCGGTGTAGAATATTTTGTCACTCCCGATGCGTTCGGCAACTTCCGGAGAAAAGCAATACATCAGATACGCAACTACGGCTACGGTTGAGCAGACAACCATTGCCATATCCAAAAATGGTAGATTGTAACCTTCGAGAGATTTTCGAAAAGTATTTTCACCCATGGCGACGATATATTCACCACGGCGTTTGGCAAGACCCAAGATGAGGGCCAGCAAAAAGGTCAGTACAATCAACCATTGCGAAACGGCAACTCCGGCCACCGCTCCTCCCGCCAATATCCGAAACAAAAACCCCAAGCCAATCAAAGAAATATCAACCAGCGCGAAGTGCTTTAAAGAAAAGGAATAAGCAATATTTACCACAAAGTACAACAAGCCATAGAGCAACATCTCTCGGCTTAAAAAACCGGCAGTCATAACCCCCAAGCCAAAGAAAATGGCCAATATGATATAGCCTTGGCGAGGACGAATAGAACCGCAGGCGATGGGGCGGCGACATTTGTCGGGGTGATTTCGGTCTTTCGGGGCATCCACTAGGTCATTTAGAACATACACAGCCGAAGCCATCAAGGAAAAAGCAATAAAGCCCACAAATACCCTTTCAGCTATTTCCCATTCTGCCAATCGACCTGCAAAAAATGCCGGGATGAAAACAAAGAAATTTTTCACCCAATGCTCCACTCGGAGCAATTGCAGGATATGTCTCAACTTCATAGCGCCTGTGTTCGTGGGCTCACGCGAGGTTTAGTCGGGTGATAACGCCCCCACGAAAAACCAAATTTAAACGTTGCTTGTCCGAACCAACCGTTTAAGTTGTCGTCTCGAAGGTCTTCGATAGAGGTGTTAGACACCAATCGGTAGCCGCCATCAAGACCGAAGTGGAACCAACGAAAAATGTTGACTTCCAAACCTACGGTGGGTTGCATAACCAGCACATGATCACTTTCATCGCCGAACAACACGCGCCCCCGTCCGATTTCAAAGCCTACCTGAGGATGAACGGATTTAAAATTCTTGAGGCCGTATTGTAGCAAAAAAGGATGCCATTTTAAGTTGAAATTTTGGTTGCTATTGCCGTCCCATTTGACCTCATCCACCAACGCATAATTGCCAAAACCAATCAGCAGTGATTTGCCAAATTCAAGCCCAAAAAAACCACCATTGATATAACTTTTGCCGTTTCCCAGCTGGGTGATCTGGTGCTTATATCCTCCCCAGATTCCTGAAAACCCCATACCACTTTTACCGACCACGGTTTCTTCTTTTTGCGCAAGCAAATGAAAAGAAGACAGCAAGCAAATGGTAAATACAAATAATTGGGTTCGCTTCATAACGCGATTGTAGTTGTTTGGAAGTAATTAGGGTTTGAGAACAACAAGGCGCTTGGTACCCACAATGTTGCCTTTTTTATCGGATAAGCTGTACAGGTAGGTGCCTTTTTTAAAGTTATCAAGTTCGACTCTTATGGATCGGGTTCCTGATAGCTGGTAGTTTTCTTTCCAAACAACCTTTCCGATGATGTTGAATATCTTTAGGGTATATTCCTCTGGAGGAAGGTTGGTGCAATCAAAACGAACCCATTCAACGGCCGGGTTTGGAAATGCCGAAATGGTGGCTCCGCCGGGCTTTACTACCTCGGCGGCGGCGGTGGTCTGGTTGTTCTTAAAACGAACCGTCTCCACGCTGCTCAGATCCGGTGACATGGTGGCCACCGCAATTTCTTCTTTTTCAGTACCGCTGTAGAAGCGAAATGTAATGGTGGTATCTGTTCCTAAGAAAGATCCAAAACCACCACCACCACCACCACCGCCGAGAAACTGACTTAGGTCAATCCAACCCAGGGGAAAGGGTGAAGAAATGTGTGCATCTAAGTTGGTGGTGGTGTACTCAGTGCGTTTCATGCGCAGTACAGGGTAAGATCCACCAGGTATTTGACACGTACCCCATCCATCCACGATTTCGAGCCTTTCGGTGCTAATACGCACACGAATGGAGTCGGGTAGGATGGGTAATCCCGCCAATAAGGTATCGGGGAGTTGTGCCGTAGAAAAAGGAAGAGACAGGTTTGTAGATTGCTGGTTTACATCGAAAAAGTTGAGGGGTGACTTGCGTTCGGTGTATGCGGGGCTGAACTTCGCCAATACGTTCACCCCAAAACCGGTAGGATCGCCGCCGGCGTAACCCAAAACCTCTAGTTTGTTGTTCGTTACATTATAGTAGGTTTCGCCTGTGGTTCCGTCCAAAACCAACTCAGCACTAGGAAAATTTGCGTAACTCATACCGGAAACCCCGCTCAAGTATCGGAATACATCGGTGTTGTCCACAGAAAGACCAGTGAAATTCCAGGTTTGGTTTCCGCCCGGAGGCGTGGCTGCATTTATGCCAACCGGACTTTCATCGTAGGCGAATAGCAACGTGTCACCTGCCACGGGGAAGGTGGCGTTCGTAACCGTAATTTGGGCAGTAGCGCCGAGACAGAGGGCGGAGAAAGCTGCAAGTAGCATTCTTTTCATCGAATTGGGTTGCGGTTTGAAAGACAATAATGGGTAAAATTTAGTTTTGGGATGGCTCATCTCAAAATTCATCAAATCCAAAGGTACAAGATTGAACAACAATTGAGAACAAAAAGTTTGTATTTGCTGCTGGGGGTCATTCCTCGGTTGTTTTTCCTTTGGATGTGTGATATACGTGGTTACAAGGCTTGTAACTCTACCAATCTGCGGTAGATTCCACCTTTTTCCATCAAAGCGCGATGGTTGCCCCGCTCCACCATGATACCACCTTCCAGAACAATGATTTCATCGGCATGTTGGACAGTGCTCAGCCGGTGTGCAATGACAAGTGCCGTACGATTCTGCAACAGCCGCTCCAGAGCAACTTGTACCAGTTGTTCTGACTCTGAATCAAGCGCGGAAGTTGCTTCATCCAAAATTAAGATCGGTGGATTTTTTAACAACGCCCGCGCGATGGTAATCCTTTGCCGTTGTCCACCACTCAATTTGCCACCTCGATCGCCGATATTGGTGTTGTAGCCATCCGGTAATTGTTTGATAAAATCGTGCGCATTGGCAGCTCGTGCTGCTGCTTCCACGGTATCCATCGTGGCGCCGCTGCTTGAGAAAGCAATGTTGTTGTACACCGTGTCATTGAACAAGATGGCTTCCTGACTGACAATACCCATCATACCCCGTATGTCTTGTAAACGAAGGTTGCGAATATCCCGCCCATCAATCAATATTTGTCCGCCTGTAACATCATAAAAACGGGGAAGTAAGTCCGCAATAGTACTTTTACCGGCTCCTGAAGAGCCCACCAGCGCGATGGTTTCTCCTTTTTTTAATTCAAAATTGATTTGGTGCAGGGCAGGGCGATCAGCGTTTTGGTATTGAAACAAAACATCTTTAAATTCAATTTTATCTTCGAAGGTTTCAATAGTATGGGCATTTTCGCCATCCCGTATCGCTACATCTGCTTGGAGCACAGACTCTACCCGGTCTAAGGCGCCAAGTCCTTTTCGGATGCTATAAGAGGCTGCCGAGAGGTGTTTGGCAGGTTCTATGATGTTGTAAAACGCGTATAAAAAGGTGATGAATGTTGCTGCTGAAATTTGGCCGGCAAACACTTGTTTGGCACCAAACCAAAGCAAGACAGATACGGCGCCTATGCCCAAAAACTCTGAAAGGGGAGAAGCCAGATCACGGCGCCGGTACAGGCCTGTCAAGGTGTGTGCGTAATCGTCATTTTCACGACCAAACCTATTGCTCTGCCATTTTTCTGCGTTGAAAGCTTTAATGATTCTAAGACCGCCCAGCGTCTCTTCGAGCAGCGAGCCAATCAGACCAAGGCGTCGTTGTGCTTCGCCCGATTGGCGCTTGAGTGATCGGCCAACGCCGGCGATGATGAGACCCGAAAACAACATCAAACCAAACACGAAAATCAACAGGCCCGGGGAAACGGAAATCATAAACAACAGACTTCCAATGATTACAATGGGCTCACGGGCAACGGCCTCCGTTGCACCGACAATACTCCATTCTACTTCCTGAACATCTGCCGAAATACGACTCATCAGGTCTCCTTTTCGTTCTTCTGAAAAATAGGAAAGCGGTAAATCCAGCGTTTTTTCAACCAGTTTCTGGCGCAAATCACGCACGATTCCGTTGCGTACCGGCGCCAAAAAATACAGCGAAAGGTATCTAAATAGATTTTTCCCGAAAAACGTCAGTACCAAAAAAAGACACACGATGAGCAAGGCATCTTCTTGTCCGTGCTGTTCAATAAGTTGGGCAAAAAAATTGTTTATTTGCTGTTCAACACCTTGATAACCGCCTGTCTGAACCGACATCTTTAGTTCTCCGGGGTTGAACAATATCTGTAAAAATGGCTGTAAAACAGGGATACTGACAACCATGAAAATGGACATCAACAGGTTGCAGATCACAGCCACGCCAATGAGCCGTTTGTAAGGAGCGTAATAGAGCAGAAGTCGGAGCATACGTGAATGGTTTCGGGACTTTCATGAGGGTATTGTTGTTTAGACGGTGATTAAAGCGATTTTGATTGATTGCAATCACACTTCATTCACAACCACGTTGTGTTGTCTATAAACAGGCAATGAAAATCACTTGCGATACCGAACCACCAGGAGCAACAAGATCGCAGCTGAAAGGGTGATGGCCACCAGGGCTACATGGTTAGATCCTTCGTCGGCAGCTTGATTTCTCTCAAGGT
>JBIPOY010000206.1:0-6048 GCA_044378705.1 Saprospiraceae bacterium | reverse complement strand
TTATTTTAGGGACTACCCTATTGAGCAACTTTTTTCAATCCAGTCATTTATTTCATAGGAATGAGTCTCGTTGCGTGGCCCAAAAAAAGCCCATTTTTCGTTTCCGTTGCGACTGCATGCGTTGTTAGACTTTGATTAAAGTGATATGGATGATTTGATTGATTGATTGCCAATATTTGATTTTAAAATGATTTGAAACACACTTCATTCGCAACCACTTTGTATTGAATTCAAAAAAATTATCAATGTTGAACCAGCACTTTTCGAGCCACCGTAGTCTTTCCTGTTTGAATTTTAAGAAAATACATCCCATTGGCGAGCAGTTCCGGTAAAGCTATTATCCTGTTTGGAGTTTCCCAATACTGGCAGAACACTGTCTGCATATTGCCATTCAACAATGTCACGAGCAGAGGAGAATCCGGTTGGTCTTGCCAGTCTATCATCAACACATCACTGGCCGGTTGGGGTGAGAGCTTGAAGGATTCTTCTGATTCCTTGGGTAACGTTGTGTTAGAAACAGAACTATTACAAGCGTTTTGGATACCTTGGAACACATAAAGTCCATTTTGCATATCTGCTACTAATATGATTCCTGATGGCAGGAAAGGATTAACCCCCCATGCGCCCTTGTAATTGTTTCCATCGGGTTCGGTGGAGGTGTCGTAATACAATACGCGCGTCACACTGGCCGGGTCACTGACGTCATATACTTGCAGGCCATCATAGTAATACGACACATAAAGATATTGGCAGGCCAACACCGGGTTGTGCGGGATTTGAGTTTGAGTTGATTCCGCATTGTAGGAATCAACGACCTGGATATCATCTACATTTCTAACGTCAACGGTTTTCACGGGTGAGCCGTGGGTTTCATCGGCCATATAGTAATATTGCCCGTCTTCCGAAAGCCATCCAGAGTGGTTGTAACCTGCGCCGGGATAGCCTGTCATGGTACCCAATAGTTGGGGCAATTGAGGGTTACTAAAATCGACCATAGCAAATCCATTGTTGCCTGCATCCAAGTATGCGGTATCATTTCGGACAAAACCGTCGTGGATATGGCTGAATGAAAAAGCCTCGATATTGTTGTATTTTTTTACAAATACGGGTTGTTCAGGGTTGGCCAGATCAAGAATAGCCATTCCACCGTACCCATATTGATCCGCTCCTCCAAACACCCATGCGTACAACATTCCTTTTGAAGTATCTATAGAAATATTGTGCGTTGTAACAATGATGTCACTGGAATTTGAAACGAGTGTAACAGCGTCCGGCAGGGTCGAAATATCCATAATCTGGAGGCTACTGGCACCTTCGTCACATACACCATAGATATAATGTTTGTAGGTTTTGTAGTCGCGGTGTATGATGCTGGAGCCCTGCGCTTTACCGGGCACAAAGGCTGCTTCAAAAGGCGATGACGGATTGGAGACATCAATAAAATGAGTTCCTTTGGTAGAGCCTACAATGGCGTATTCGTGTCCGTTTACGGCAACGCTCCACACTTCATTGTAACGATTGTTGTAGGCAGCAGAGCCGACAATGGTGGGGTCGTCCCAAATGGAGCGCAAAGTCGCTTGTTGAGCCTGGGCCGACAGGAAAGCCGGCAAGGCGAGTAAAGCTGCGATGAAGATAATGTGCTTTTTCATGGTACAATTATTTTTGACAAACCACTTGACCGTTGTATTTCAGGCCTATCGTTTTATAAACCCTCCAGCCGGTGTAGGGCATTCCTTGTTGGTAAAATATTTTGAGTCGGCGGAGTTTATCTTCTAATTTCCGTGTCGATCCCAAAAGAATTTTCTGATCACCTATTAGCGGAACGAGTATAAACTCACCGGAATTGGTAACATGAATTTGCTGAATGAACGAGGCCAAAAAATCATCTGCGAGCAAGGTTTCTGACAAAGAGAAAAGTGATTTGAGCGTATTTGATTTTTTAGTCCGAAAATCGAGTGTATAGGGTGCAATATTACCGGTAGCTACGAGTACACGGGCTGCGAAGTTGTTGGAGGAGGGCATTTTTAAGCCTTTGTTATCCAAGTAATAATTGCCACCGTTGTTGTCGAGAATCCTCAAGATGGGTTCCCGCTGCTCAATTTTGACGTGGAAAACATTGTGTTGGTCAATATAAGTTTCCGCATCCAGCACAAAGGGATCTTCCTCGAGTACCCGTTCCATTCGCTCCACCTCCAGGGCTTCGAGCTCTGTTCCTTCCAAGGTATTACCAAAAGACCGCAGCAATGCCTGTCTGACATCCCGTTCGCTGATGAGTTTTTCGCCACTTTCCAGCGACAAAACCTCCACTTCCACGCCATCAGCGAAACTGTTCTTCTTCCGCCCGATGGCAGAAAAGAGCAGGAAACCGATCAAGAGTAGGAAAACTACCCAAAGTATGCGGTCGTATCGAAGACGAGGTATTGACATGATGGAGGAGAAAGTGTTATTTTTTAAGAGTAATCATTGTTTTTATAGGTTCAATCAAGGTGTCAATATCTCCTGCTCCCATGGTCATCAACACATCTAAGGGAAGTTTACTGAGTTCAGCGACCAGTGCATTTTTTTCTATCAGTCGTTTGTTTTGTAATTCCATTTTATGGAGTAGCATGGCTGAGTTTACCCCTTCTATGGGTTCCTCTCGGGCCGGATAGATGGGCAATAATATACACGCATCAAGGGTATCGAGTGCCTTGGCGAATGCGTTGGCAAAGTCGCGGGTTCTACTAAAAAGATGGGGCTGAAACACGCCTGTTATAGTTCGATTGGGGTACATCATACGTGCTGCTGCGATGGCCGCTACCAATTCTGTGGGGTGATGGGCATAATCATCTACAAACACCGTTTGTGGCGTTTTCACAATCGTCTCAAAACGGCGCTTCACCCCCTGAAAAGAAGCCAACGCTGCGGGTATTTTACTAGCATCTGCTCCGGCCAACAACGCGGCAACAATAGCAGCGACGGCATTTTTCACGTTGTGCAAGCCTGGATATGCCAGCCGCAAGGCTTCAAAATGCCGAGGTCTTCCAACTTCCGGAAAGGCTGCGTCGGGCAACGGAATGGAATCTTGTATTTCCAGGTCAAAAACAGTATAACCATCTTCCATTCTAATATTTTTAGCTTGTGCATCTCCACGTTCGACACCAAAGTAAAGCGCGTTTTCTACCGGCATATCGATGTTTTGCTCCAGCAACAAATAACCACCGGGCTTCAATTGTCCGGCAAATTGTTGATAGCTGGTCAGCACCGCTGCCTCTGTCCCATATATATCCAAATGATCCGCATCCACAGAATTGATTACGGCTATTTCCGGGTGAAGATGCAGAAAGGAACGATCGTATTCATCTGCCTCCACAACCACCCAATCACTTTCGCCTTCCACAAAATTACTGCCCAAATTCCCTGAAATCCCGCCTGTAAAAGCGGTTGCATCCACTCCGCAAGCGCGGAGCAGGTGGGTGACCATGGTACTCGTCGTGGTCTTTCCATGGGTACCGGCCAAGGCAATACAACGCTTGGAGCGACTGATTATACCAAGCACTTCTGCCCGTTTTTTCAGGGGATATCCTCTGCTCAAAAACCAATTTAGCTCGGTGTGGTCTTGGGGAACTGCCGGTGTGAACACCACCAAATCTACGCCTTCCGGGATAAACGATACATCATCCACGTAGTGCACCTGCATACCTTCAGCTGACAGTGCGCGGGTCAAGTCCGTCTCTGTACGATCATAACCATGCACTTCCACCCCATGCAGTCTGAAATAGCGCGCAAGTGCCGACATGCCGATGCCGCCGATGCCGATGAAATAGATTTTATGAATGGACTGAAAGCTCATGACGTTTATTACTTAGTTTGTAAATACTTAGGCGGCGCGTTGGCCGTGCCAAAAAGGGCCAATTATTGTCTCAGACCGACCACGCTAACCAGTTACCTTAATTTAAATGTTTGATGTGTGTGGCAATTTCCTCATAAAATTTCAAATACTCGTTTGCTGCATTTTTCCAAGTAAATGTGGCGGCATACTTCATCATTCGGTCCTTTTTTTCGGCGTCATTTTCATAATTCAACATGCTTTCCGAAAACACCTTTTGGATATGTTCCGGATCAAAACGGGTAAAATAATAGGCCTCTTCTCCGCCAATTTCAGGCAAACTTCCCCGATCTGATAGAAAGACAGGCTTCCCGAACGCCATTGCTTCCAAAACCGGCAAACCAAATCCTTCCGACAGCGACGGAAATATCAACGCAGCACAGTTGTGGTAAGCATGCCATTTTTCCGCTTCCGTGACCTCCCCCATGAAAACAAGCCTATCCCCCACCCCCATTTCATCCGCTTCATTTTGGAGTTCACGTTGGTATCCTTTGTGGTTTCTCCCTGCTATTCGCCACTGATATTCCGGATGTAACAACAAGATCGGCAAGGCCACTGAATAGTTTTTTTTCGGATGCATCCCGATAGAAAACAGATAGGGTTGTTTGGCAGGTGCCATGCCTTCACCCATTGTTTCCGCGACACTTACTCCGTTGTAGATGACCCTCGAGGGCATTACATCTGGAATAACCAAGTGCTCCTGAACGATATTTTTTACAAATTCTGAAATAAAAACCAATCCTTGGCACCGGTTTATTTTATTTTGTAATTGATGTGTTTTAAATTTTTTACGGCGTGCTGAATAATCGGAACGATCCAAGAAACTAAGATCGTGAATCGTCATAACAACTGCTGTTTTGCGATTGGCCGGGAAGTAGGCTGAGTCTTGGTGGGTGCAATGCCACAGCGTTGCTCCGGTCGGTACACCTGTCCACTTGTGCCATACTTTGGTCAACTGATAGTCAAACGAAGCACCGAGTAAACCGGCCAATGATGCTGGCAAATAGCACTTGAATTGGGTCGAATGCGGTAAAGGGGGCATTGCCAATGCCCTTCCCAGGTGGAGACAGTATTGCCCCAAACCTGAGTTTAAATCCCGCAAGCGTTCCATTTCAATGGCAATTGTATTCATCAGCGATCAAGGTTAGCGTTTCATTTCAAGAATTTCGATACGACCGCGATCCATTTGGAGCGTGAGGCGATCCCCTTTCAGGGAGATTATTTTTATTTTTACATCTTCATAAGAATCGGGCACGAGAAAAAGCGTGTCCTTTTTGGTATGCCAGTCACCCTTGTCAATTCTTGAATCCACGATCAAGTTGTACACCCCATCTTTTGAAAGCACCATGGTAACAGTAGCTGGATCTACCGCCACGGGCTTGCCCTCAGCAGTCCATTGGACGCCATGCCACTCTCCGACAATGTCTTTGGCCATTGTGTCATCATTGTTACAAGCAGCACAAAGCAGGGTGGTCATCCAAAAGCAGAAAGCGATACGTAGTTTCATTTCAATTTTTTAGTAGGTTAAAGGGCAATATTCAACGCTTCCCTGGCAATTACATCTGCGGCATTGGGTCTGCCCAATGGTCTGATACTTTCTCCAAGGCTAAAGGCGAGTGCTTCATTTTCTAGAATCATCAGTGCTTCCGGGATCATTTTATCAATAGCGTCGGCATCGCGTACAATCCTGGCCGCTCCTTTTTCGACCAAAGCAAGCGCATTTTTTGATTGATGGTCCTCGGCAACATTTGGGGATGGCACCAAAATAGCGGGTTTTCCAACGAGACACAATTCGCTGATACTCAGTGCACCTGCTCTAGAAATAACCACATCAGCGGCGGCGTACAGCAAGTCCATTCTATCCATAAACCCCCTAATTTTGACCTGTTCAAGGGCCGCTGTATCGCAATTTTTGTACAACAGTTCATAGTATTTCCCACATTGCCAAACCACATTTACAGGTTTATTTTTAAGCAGGTCATACCCTTTTGCAAGCGCCTCATTGAGTGTTTTAGCGCCTAGGCTACCGCCGATAATGACCATTGTTTTTCGGGTCGAATCCAGGCCGTAATAAGCCATTGCCTCTGCGCGTTTTCCCTCCAAATGGAGGATATCAGCCCGCACGGGATTGCCGGTAAAACGTATTTTTTGGTTGTCAAAAAATTGTTCCATGTGGTCAT
>JBIPOY010000205.1:0-6055 GCA_044378705.1 Saprospiraceae bacterium | reverse complement strand
AAAACATTCTTGGATTCAAACCCGGGGTTGCGAAGCCGTTTCAAACTTACCTTTGAATTCGCAGATTATCTCCCGCAAGAACTATCTAAAATCGCTGAATTTGCCTCCCAGGAAAAAGAAGTAACCCTGGCACCCGAGGCCAAAGTATTGGTAGACGAAATGATAACCGAGGCATATCGCTCTCGGGACCGGGCTTTTGGCAACGCACGCTTCGTCAATGATCTGATTGACAAAGCGAAAGTTCAAATGGCACTTCGAATGATGGGACACTCTGATGTGCGCAACTTGCCACCCGAAGCGCTGACGCTGATTTCAAAAGTAGATGTGGAAAAAGTAAACGTCTCCCACAAACGGCAACTCCCAATCATTCCGGTAGATGAAAAGCTTCTCGCCAAAGCACTCCATGAACTCGATAGCCTCATCGGAATGCACAACATCAAGCGCGATATCCGAGAATTGGTGGATTTGGTTCGGTACTACCGCGATGCAGGTCGTGATGTGTTGGGACGATTTTACCTCCATACCGTCTTCGTCGGTAACCCGGGCACCGGCAAAACCACCGTTGCGCGCATCCTCACAAAAATTTACAAAGCCATCGGGGTGCTGGAAAGAGGGCACATGATCGAAACCGACCGACAAGGACTGGTGGCAGGCTATGTGGGGCAAACCGCCATAAAAACAGCAGAACGAGTGGAAGAATCTATTGGTGGTGTGCTGTTTATTGATGAAGCCTATTCGCTCAACAGTGCCGCCTCCCGCGGAAACCAAGGTGATTTCGGTGATGAAGCCATTCAGACCCTACTCAAAAGAATGGAAGATCGGCGGGGTGAGTTCTTTGTATTTGTAGCCGGATACCCCGAAAATATGGATAATTTCCTCAAAACAAACCCCGGTTTGGGTAGCCGTTTCGACAAAGCGCTGCGTTTCGATGATTATTCCCCTGAAGAACTACTCGAAATTGCGCTGTTTATGTTCAGCCAAGAAGAATACCGCGTGGACGAAGATGCCCGCGAACATTTGGGTAGGTACATGTCGTTTTTACACCAATTCCGAGATAAATATTTCGGAAATGCTCGTTTGGTACGCCAAATGGTGGTGGAAGCGATAAAAAATCAAAACCTGCGAATTTCAGCCTCCAAATCTAAAGATGCCGGCATCATACAATCCATTTCTTTGGACGATGTTTCCACCTTTACCTTCGAAAAAGACAAACTGAATTTGTTCGTTCGACGCAGTATCGGTTTTGGAAAATAATTCAGACAAACGGTCAACTTAGATTGTCAATATTTCTTTGCTCCTTTGCCTGCGTTCGTCGTACATTTCCGCAAAAAAAGAACATGACGTTTCTTTCAAAACGCTGGATCTTGATGACTGTGGCGCTTCTGATAGCAGTGCTTTGGTTGGCAAATCTGAACATTACCGAAACAAGCAAGGAAAAAAAATTGCCCGCGGTTGTAGATTTCAACTGGCATATCAGGCCTATTTTAAGCGACCGTTGTTTTGCCTGTCATGGGCCCGACGAGGGAAAGCGACAGGCAAACCTTCGTCTCGACACGAAAGAAGGTGCCTTTGCACCCTTGGATACCATTAATGGCGTAGTTCGGTACGCTATCGTGCCCGGATTCCCGGAGCAGAGTCTGTTGGTGCAGCGCATTTTTACAAGCCATCCGGACTCTATTATGCCGCCAATAGACTCCCATCTCTCCCTGTCCAGCTTTGAAAAACAATTGCTGAAACGCTGGATTGAACAGGGTGCTCCTTGGAAAAATCACTGGGCTTTCTCACCGCCTGAGCGCCCGAAAGTGCCTGCTGTTGCCAAAAAAGGCTGGAATCAAAACCCTATTGATGCCTTTATTCTCCAAAAAATAACAGAAAACGACCTCGCTCCATCCGAAGAAACAGACAAAGCGCGATTGCTCCGAAGGGTGAGCTTTGCCCTCACCGGCTTACCCCCAACAGCTCCTCAAACGCAGCGGTTCATGCAAAATGACACCCCTGGTGCGTATGAAAGTATGGTAGATTCCTTGCTCAACAGTACTGCCTATGGCGAACGCTGGGCAATGTATTGGCTTGATATCGCTCGATATGCCGACACACACGGGTACCAAGATGACTTGCCACGCACCATGTGGCCTTGGCGAGATTGGGTAATCAACGCTTTCAATAAAAACATGCCCTATGATCAGTTCGTTACCTGGCAATTAGCCGGTGACCTGATGCCCCGTACATCAAAAGAAACACTACTCGCCAGCGCCTTCAATAGAAACCACAAAATAAGTCAAGAAGGCGGTGTTATTGAAGAAGAATACCGCGTGGAATACGTCGCAGACCGTACCAATACGTTTGGAAAAGCGTTTTTAGGGCTTACCCTAGAGTGCGCACGCTGCCACGATCACAAGTACGATCCCATTTCAACCCGCGAATATTACAGCACCTTTGCCTTTTTTAACAACCTCGACGAACGCGGATTTGTTCCCAACCTGGAAACGCCAAAGCCTTATATGGTCATCTCAGCCGCAGATTATGATGGCGACTTGCCCTTCTTAAACAAACGCGCCGGACTAAAAAGCAACCAAGATACCATTCTCCAAATGGTCATGCACGATAGCCTCGGGCTTCGAAAATCATACCTAATGGTGCGCGGAAAATATGACCAACCAGGTGACATGGTATCCCCTACCCTGCCTGCCGCTGTTATGCCCTTTGATACTTTGACCTTTCAACCAAACAGACTGGGTATGTCCCAATGGCTGTTTGCTCGCAATAATCCACTCACTGCAAGGGTTTGGGTCAACAGACTCTGGCAGGAGGTTTTTGGCCGAGGCATTGTCCAAACCTCTGAAAATTTCGGTGTACAAGGCGCCCTGCCCAGCCATCCGGAGTTATTAGACTGGCTTGCAGTGGAATTCATGGAAAGTGGGTGGAATATCAAGCATATTTTGCGATTGATGGTCACCTCCGCCACCTTCAAGCAATCTTCGGTGGCTGATCAGGCACGTTTGTCCAAAGACCCGGAAAATAATTGGCTGAGCAGAGGCCCAAGGGCGCGAATGCCTTACGAGTTTTTACGGGACAACGTTCTGTCTTCCAGTGGTTTGTTGTCACAAGAAATTGGTGGACCATCCGTAAAACCTTGGCAACCGCCCGGCCTTTGGGAAGAAATTTCCACGGAAAAAACCGCCAATGCTTTCCGGGGAGAGTATAGCTATATTCCCGATTCACTACCCCAAAAAAAATATCGCCGCAGTTTATACACCTACCAACGCCGAACCATTCCTCCTCCAACACACCTCACTTTTGATGCCCCCATGCGCGACAACTGCGAAGTGCGTCGAACCCACTCCAATACGCCCTTGCAGGCATTGGTGATGCTCAATGACAAACAAATATCAGAAGCTGCCGCCGCTCTGGCACAACGTCTGCTGCACGAAACCCAGCTGGCAGATACTAATGATCTGGTCAATTCCGCTTTTCAACGCATCATGACGCGAAACCCCGATCCGACCGAATTGAAATTACTCGTTCAATATTATGAAGGCGAGCGTACCAGACTAAATACTGCCATCCATCAACCAGAAAAATTGCCTTCAACCACCCCCCGTGGTTTAAATACATCCAATCAGACCGCACTGATGCTTACCATCACCGTCATTTACAACATGGACGAAGCTATTGTCTTGTAATGAAGTTAACTACTTTGCCTTGAATATGGAAGAACTTAAATACCACCTCAACGTCAATAGAAGAACTTTTCTGCACCGTTCCGCAATTGGAATTGGCGGACTGGCGCTGGGCGCCCTGCTGGAAGAAGCCTGTACATCATCCAGTGGTAATCATTTGGCAGCCATGGGCACACTCCCCCACTTTCCACCGAAAGCAAAGCGGATCATTTATCTTTTTCAAAGCGGAGCCCCTTCTCAACTAGAATTATATGACTGGAAACCAAAGCTTCGAGACTTAAATGGGCAAGAATTACCAGCCAGTGTGCGCAATGGACAGCGACTGACCGGCATGACGGCCAATCAGAAATCTTTTCCACTGGTCGGCTCCAAAGTAGATTTCAAGCAATATGGTCAAAGTGGTTCCTGGTTCAGCGATTTACTGCCTCATACCGCAAAAATTGCCGACGACTTGTGTATCATCAAATCTATGCACACAGAAGCCATCAACCACGATCCTGCGGTGACCTTCTTTCAGACCGGAAACCAACAACCCGGGCGACCATCCATCGGATCTTGGTTAAGTTACGGATTGGGAAGTGAAAATAGCAATTTGCCTGCATTTGTGGTGTTGCTCTCGCGGGGAAAGGGCAATATTCAGCCCCTCGCTTCTAGGGTCTGGGGCAGTGCCTTTCTTCCCAGCGAGCACCAAGGGGTTCAATTCAGGGGTGGCGCCGACCCCGTCTTGTACTTAAACAACCCCGAAGAAATGGACAGTATGAGTCGAAGAAAAATGTTGGATGTGCTATCCCAACTAAACCACCACCAATTGGAAAAATTTGGAGACCCGGAGATCAGCGCGCGCATCAGTCAGTACGAAATGGCCCACCGGATGCAGACCTCCGTTCCTGATCTAACGGACCTTAGTGATGAGCCGGACAGCACCTTCAAACTGTATGGCGCCGATGCAATGATTCCTGGTACTTATGCCGCCAATTGCTTGTTGGCAAGGCGTATGTGTGAACGAGGGGTGCGATTTGTTCAACTGTACAACATGGGATGGGACGCACATTCTGATGTGACCGGGATGACAAGCCGGCTGGCAAAAGATGTTGATCAAGCTTCCGCGGCGCTGGTAACAGACCTAAAACAACGTGGATTGCTGGAGGATACCTTGGTTGTTTGGGGCGGTGAGTTTGGCCGTACCAACTACAGTCAGGGACTCATGGCTGATAATTTCGGTAGAGATCACCACCCACGCTGCTTCACCATTTGGATGGCAGGTGCGGGAATTAAGGCCGGGATAACCTACGGTGAAACCGATGAATTCGGTTACAACATCGTACAAAACCCCGTCCATGTGCATGATTTCCAAGCGACTCTCCTACACCTATTTGGTATTGATCACGAACGTTTTGTCTTCCCCTACCAAGGGAGACGATTCAGGCTCACCGACGTAAGTGGCTCCGTGGTGCGCGACATTTTAAGTTGATTTTGTCACTACTAAGATAGTTACGTTGATTTATTGCATTAAATCGAAATGTATTGTCATGAAAAGAAGAACTTTTATGAAGCAGTCGTCCATCATCACCACAGGTTTTTGTTTCGGTTTGCAACCCGAACCCATCCTCGGGCATGGTAACTTTCAATACCGCATCCAGCAAAGTTGGTGTACCGCAAATCAATCGGAGTTTCCCGTGAAAAACTGTCACGAAATGGCAATGGACAAAACCGGCCGAATCTTTATGACCACCGATGACACACACAACAATATCTTGATTTTTAACAAAGATGGCAAAATAACCGGCGCCTGGGGACACGAATATCCTGGTGCTCACGGACTAACCATTCACAACGAAAACGGTGTTGAATACTTATACATTGCCGATTATGAAAGAAATCAAGTGATAAAAACGACCCTCGACGGACAGGTTATTCGATTGTTTGAATGGCCGGCAGATTCGGGGAAATACGCCAACAAACAAGAATTTCATCCGACAGAAACAGCCATTGCACCCAATGGGGATGTATTTGTAGCTGATGGCTATGGTAAAGATTATTTGGTACATTATAGCCCGGAGGGGGTACTCAAAAATATCTTTGGTGGACCTGAACACTTAAAAAATGCCCATGGTATTGCACTGGACACACGCGATAAAAACAAATCTTCTTGGCTGGTTACTTCCAGAGCAGAAAACCAGCTCAAAAGATTCAGCCTAGAAGGTGTATTACTTGAAACCATCTCATTGCCAGGTGCTTATATCTGCCGACCAGTCGTTTGTGGTGAAAATGTTTACTTCGCAGTACTCATCAGCCAACTTCCTTGGGACAGTGGAACGGGATTTGTTTGTATCTTAGACAAAAACAACCGCGTTATTTCTACGCCCGGAGGCAGT
>JBIPOY010000204.1:0-6068 GCA_044378705.1 Saprospiraceae bacterium | reverse complement strand
ACAGGTCCCGACTTTGTCGGTATTACAGCCGAAAAAGGAGGTTTTCTTCACATTGAACTGCCCGCCGGCGACTGGACACTGGTAGGCCGCAAAGAAACCGCCGTCAACGGTATTTGGCAGTTGAACACCAAAAAAGGAGAGCGGCTGGTGTTTTTACCAAAAGTTACTTCCAAGCACTAAAACCAATTGCCGAACAAGCTCTAAGCGGCATTTCTCGCGGCATTGATGATGCCAAACATGGAGCGCAGTACCAACTTTCGGTACAACTCGGCTTCCGCTGGGGTGAGCTGATCCGATTGTAATTTTTGCAACGCAAACTGTTGAATGGCAATCAATGGCAACACAATCTGCTCCCGCAAGGCGATGCTGTCCCGCGAAATAGGATTGGACGACAACAGGCTATTACTGCCTGAAAAACCCTGGAGTACCAAGGTTGATCGGTTGTATTCAGCGCGAAGCTTCTCCCAGAAGCCTCCAAATTGCGGGTGTTCCGACAGGTAACGGGTTACTTGAAAATTTGATTTTGACAGCGACTGCATGGAGTTTTCCATCAGCGTGCGGAAAAACAAAGACCGACGGTACACCTGGTGGACTTCCGTACGATCGGCTTCACTAAGCCCGGCAATGGCTGTACCAACCCCATAGTAACCCGGGATGTTTTGCTTCATCAGCGCCCAAGCGCCCACGAAGGGTATGGCCCTTAAATCCTCAAATTTCAGCCCTTCATCGCCCGTACGTTTGGTTGGCCTGCTGGCGATATTGCTGTCGCCGTACCATTTCAATGGCGTCATTTTTTCCAAGTAAGGCACAAAATTGGGGTCATTCTTTAAACCCAGATATGCATGATAAGAGGCCTCGGCCAAATCGTCGAGCCGCTTGCGATCGTTGGCACTCAACTCGTTGGTATGGTCAGGGAAAATATGGTTCTCCAGCCCGGCAGTCAGCAAGCGCTCTATGTTGAACGTGGCAGATTCCAGTGTGCCATAGGTACTACTTACCGTCTGCCCCTGTATGGTGACATGAATGGCCTGGTTTTCAATATCTTTCCCGTGTGCAGCATAATAACTGGCGTTGTTGCCGCCACCGCGACCCGGAGGGCCACCCCTGCCATCAAAAAAGACCACCTTGACGCCATGTGCGCGACTTACCCGCGAAAGCGCTTCTTTGGCACGATAAATACTCCAATTGGCACGCAGGTAACCGCCATCTTTGGTGCCATCAGAAAACCCCAGCATGATGTGCTGCACCTTGGCCCGACCGGCCAGGTGGTATGCGTAATGGGGGTTGGTGTACAACGTGTGCATGATTTCTTCCGCGGCAGTAAGGTCATCTACCGTTTCGAAAAGTGGCACAATATCTAGGCTACATTCATTGGTGGGTGATACCAACTTCGCCAAAGCCAATACTTCCGCCACATTGTAGGCGCTTTGGCAATTGCTGATGATGTAGCGGTGGCAACCCAACTCCCCGTTGTTGCTTTGAATATTCGTGGTAACGCGAAAAGAACGTATGGTTTCTTTGACAAACGGGTCGGCAAAGTCGTTTTCGTCGAGATAAAAATCTGCATTCAGCAAAAAATTAATGCGGGTACCCTCTTCATCCTCCATAAACGCATCATATCCGTCCCATTGCGCCCTGGCAATGGAGGTATTGAAAATCGCTCGCCACACTTCACCGTGTTTGCGACTGTCTTGCCGGATGTCTAAGCTGGCAAAATAAAAACCGAATACTTTTATTTTAAGCACAAACCGATCGAGCTCGTCCAAAAAAAGCCCCTCGTGTTCGTCAATCAACACTTGCCGGGCCGCAAGCAACTCGGCAAGTAATTCTTGGCAGGTTCGGTACTGGTTTTCTTCCTCCGTTTGGTACAGGGTGTTGTATATTTTCTTTTCAATGGCAAGAATGGCGTCTTCGATGCCACGGAACGTCAGCCTGCGCTTGAGCAAGCGAATATCTCGGTAATACCCCCTCAAAGTACCTTCTCGAAGCCTTTGTGCAACCAATAAGGTGGTGTCTGCCGTGACAAAAGGGTTGCCATCCCGGTCACCACCCGGCCAGAAACCAAGTGCAAGCAACTGAGGATTTTCAAAATCAACCACATTTTGTCCCGTACTCTTCAGCAACCGGAACAAAATATCGGGCAACGAATGATAAAGTACGTTTTCAAGGTACCAACCCAAGCTGATGGCTTCATCATAAGGGGTCGGTTTGTAACGGTTGACAAAGGCTGTTTTGCCGAGTTGCATGAGCAGCAGCCTGATGTCACCCAAGTCGTGGCGTCCAATAGCGTTTTCGAGGTCATTGATAATCCCCAATACTTTCCCGGGATAAAACTGCGTTGGGTGTGCCGTGAGCACGAGTCTCAGACTAAAATTCTGAATTTTTTCCAACAGTTTTTCTCGCAGCACTTCTGAGTCAAGCCGACTCATAAAGTGTGTCAATGAACCAGGGCCATTCATGTCGTGTATCTTCGTAAAAAGCGAGTCTTCAACAGAATCAAACAGCACCACCTGACGTTCAATGTACTGAATAAAGGAAAACAAGAGCGCAAATCGGTCTGATTCACCCATATCCTCAAAATATTCCGCCCAAAAGCCCTCTACAATCTCCTCCGGACTCTTATCTGCTTTGAAACCTGCCTCACAGGCTTGCGCAAATAAGGCCAAGTGATTGCCGGTTGACTCAATGCCCCGAAAAGGCAAACTGATGAACAGGCTGTTGTAGGTATGGTAAAGAAGGGTAAGCGGCGAATCAAAATTCATATCGGTCACAAGTTATGTGCAAACGTAAGGTTCTATCCGATACCACCCGTTTGATGCTACAAAGGTATCGGAAAAATGGCCAAATTGCTTCTTTTCAACTGAAAATAGGCAGTTTTAGCGCGATTATGGATACGTAAGGCCAAACCCAAAGACGTACAATGGATCGTTAGAATCATACGGCACATCTTCTTTTTGCTTCAAAACGGCTTCCATGGAGGACGGCAATTCAAAGGGAAGCTTACCCGTGGGCTTGAATTGTCCAAAGATCAGGTCAAGTATAATATCATCCTGGCTGCTAAAATCGCCAATAACGGCTTTGCTTTGGGCATTTATTTCGGGAAAAACAGCAGGTCTCTCCAAATTCATCACCGTAATGGTCGGTTTTGTCTGCATCAATTTCAACCATTTCTCCTGCTCATCTTTGGGAAATTCGAGACTCCCTTGGTGAAAAACCCGCTCCATTAAGTACTTCCCTTCTCCTGCTCTAAAAGGGGTATTCAACTTCAAAACAATTACATCTGCATCCTTCAGACTCGAGAGCACCTTGGCATATTTTTTTGTCTCCGCTTCGTTAAATCCCTGGAGATAAACTTTCGTCTCCGGCTTCAAGGGGAGAATATTGTCGCCATTCTTCAACAAAACCAGTGATTTTCTTTGAGATTCCCTGCCTTTCTCCATAAAAACCTCCTTTCCAACAATCGCAGCATTTTCCGCCTTCAGATAGGGGTCGTCGAAAAGGCCTAGACGAAATTTTTCGCGTAACACCCGCTTGACGGAGATATTGATGCGTTCTTCACTCACTTGGCCCGATGTGACCAAATCAACAATTATTTCCGGAATGGCTTCGCCCCCAAACATATCACAACCCGCATCGAGGATTTTGGCGACTCGTTCTCTGATCGTTAATTGTTCAACGCCATGGGCAGATGCAGGCTTAAGAACCATACCCAGCATACCCATGTCCGTCACCAAACCCCAATCGGTACAAACAACGCCGTCAAAATGATACTTTTCCCTCAATAAACCCGTGATAATCTGCTTGTTATATCCAAAACCAACATCCTCCTTGGTTTGTCCGACGGGGATACCATAGTAAGGCATTATCTGGGCAGCATGGGCAGCAAAAACGCCTTTTTCAAACGGAATCAAATGATAATTGAAATTATTACCCGGATAAACCTGCTTCCCGGGTGGAAAGTGGGCGTCCATGCCATCTTTTTGGGGGCCACCCCCCGAAAAATGCTTGGCCATGCACTCTACACTTTGATTCGTTATACTATCTCCCTGAAATCCCAGGATATACGCCTTGGTCATCTTGGCCGCCAATTCAGCATCTTCTCCGAACGTACCATTTATTCTTGCCCAACGCGGTTCTGTTGCCAAATCTGCCATGGGCGACAAAGACAAGCAGAATCCAAGTGCACGGTATTCTTGGCGGGCGATGTCTCCAAAATCCCGAACCAATGTTGTGTCACCAATGGCTGCAAACCCCAACGGAGAACACCATTTTGAGTAAAAAGGGGTATAAATACTGGCCCCGGGCGCATTGGGTACGCCATGCCGTGGGTCTGTGGCTATTGTAACGGGAATACCCAATCGCGTGCGTTCTGCCAATTTTTGAATGTTGTTGTTCCAGGCAATCATGGCCGCAGGCGTGGTTGATTGCAGTGTATTCACGTGGTTCATTTTCTTTCTCGCCACCATGGATGCATTGGATTCGAACATCCACGAAAACGGGTTGCGCCACGAAATAATGTTGCACAATGAACCATCTTCATGCATGGGGGCCATGGTTATAAACAGGAGACCTGCCTTTTCTTCCAAGTTCATTTGGCCGGCTAAGTCATCTACACGCTCGTTCAGCGGGGCGGTGGTGTCTTCGTAAGGGTCTAATTGGCCATTTTTATTCAAATCCCGAAATGTATGGCCACCAGCGGTCATCGTCGGTGCTTCATTGCCCAACAACGCCATGTTTTCGGAATCAGCCCTGGCAGATTTGACGTAGAAAAAACCGAACGTCAAAACAAGCACGAGCAATAACCCGGCGATAGTGTATGCCAAAAATTTAAATATTTTCTTCATGTGAATATCCCTGCTGATGATTTAAAAAAAGGCGGCAGCCCTGCCTACCCAAACAAATGTAGGAAATATAATTCCGATGAACCCTAAAAATAAGCATCCCGTAAACGGTTGATCTTGGTGTTGCCAACATAAAATTACCAGCCTGTAACACGGTGCTTTATCGAGGAACAAAAACCTGTCCTTATGATCCTACTTTTTGAATTTTATCGGGATAATCCGTTATGATACCATCCACCCCCAACCGAATGAGCCGACGCATCGCCGACACATCGTTGACCGTCCAAGGGATGAGTTTCATGTTTTTACCGTGACACTGGCGTACTGTTTTTTGGGAAACTGTAAGATAGTAGGGGCTGAAAATAGCCGGCACAAAGGTTATTTTGGCCATGTTTTCGGGGAAAGATGCCATGTTCTCAACAAGGTACGCGAGTGCAATGTCAGGTGCTTGTTGGTGCATTTGCTCCAAAGCTCGCACATCAAATGACTGCACAACCACCATTTTTTCGAGGTGAAGGCGTCGGAGTTCAGTGACAACCAAGCGGACAAAATCTGCCACCGGCGGGTGGTACACACCGTCCCATTCGGGTTGGCTTTTGATCTCAATATTCCAGTGTATATCAGGATTTTTGGCGTGAACCGCTGCCACCACTGCTCCAAAAGTTGGCTTGCACGTAGGTATATTTTGCTGGTTGGGAAAACGCGGATTGCCAACACTGCCACAGTCAAAGGCCCGTATTTCTGCGGCTGTTAGCTGGTACAGCAGGTACTTATCTTCCTTGCGGAAGGGCGCTCCATCGGGTTTCAGGCAAATATCGGGATTGAAATATGGCTCATGGCTAACGATCAGTTGGTTGTCTTTGGAGACCGCGAGATCCAACTCCAGCGTTTTCACCGAGGGGAAATCCAGCGCATGCAGGAAAGCGGGTATAGAATTTTCCGGCAGCAGTCCCCGACAACCACGGTGGCCCTGCCAGTCGAAGCCGGCAGGCACCGGCACTGGTTTGTTTTCGGTCACTTTACAAGCGAAGAAAGAAAGTGCAGTAAGCATGAGGAATAGTTTTGCCATGGATGTCATTTTATGGCAAAAGTACCGCACACCCCGACAAGCGAAGATTAATTCTTTCTGTAATCTACTTTCGGCCATAGCTGAGCCATTCCGAAACAACTTCGGAATGGCTCAGACAGGAGGGATAAAGGGGGGAGATGGTATTAATATTCGTCTTC
>JBIPOY010000203.1:0-6074 GCA_044378705.1 Saprospiraceae bacterium | reverse complement strand
CAGCAAACACGGAAAAAATGACGGTGGCCGGAGCTCCCAGCGGCTTGTACTGGACTTTTGACGACGTGAACAACACCACCGATATGGCCGTATCAATCCCAATGACCGAGGAAAAAAAACTTGGAAAAGAATTTAAACTCTACAAATTAGGTGGAGATAAAGCGCTGGTAATCAATTATATGGGCGATTATAGTAATATAAAAGAAGCCCATATTGCCATGAAAGCGTATATGGCCGGCAACAAACTACAAACGATACCACCCATCATAGAATCTTACCTGACAGATCCGGGAACAGAACCGGATACCTCCAAATGGATCACCAAGTTGATCTACTTCGTGGAAACATCTTCAGACACTACTTCGCTGGTACAATAAACATGAATACCTTCAATAGAAAAGGCATGCAATGCGCTTACCGCATTGCATGCCTTTTCCATTGGCAGCCTCAACGCATGGCCTCCTCTACCAACATGGAAAAAAAATCTCCGAGTTCCCAGCCATGCGCCTTTGCTTGCTGTGGCACAAGGCTTGCCGGCGAAATACCCGGTATCGTATTGGCTTCCAAGAGGTGAAAGGTATCTTCCACCAAAATGTAATCAAAACGTACGACGCCACGGCATTTTAACAAGGTATACAGCCGAGAGGTCAATTGCTGGCATTGTTGCGTCAATGCCGGCGAAAGATCCGCAGGCGTTATCTCCTTGGATTTGCCTTCGTATTTGGCTGCAAAGTCAAAAAACTCCGTTTCCGGGATAATCTCCGTAATCGGCAAAACGACTACCTCCCCGTTTACCCGCAACGCTCCGTTGGCAAACTCTCGACCAGGCAAAAAAGACTCCACCACCACTTCTGTGCCAAAGCGAAAGGCTTCCTGTATCGCGGGATCCAACGCAGCAGGTGTTTTTACTTTTGACACACCAAAACTGGAACCATGGTTGTTGGGCTTGACAAACATAGGAAAGCCCAGCAAGTGTAATTTCTTTACGTCCCAATCATCTCCCTTGTGTATCAGTACAGACTTCGCCATGGGTACTTCATAGGGCGCCAACTGCATCTTGGTATTGTGTTTATCCATGGTCAGGGCACTCACATAGCCGTCACAACATGTGTAGGGAACCCCCAACATTTCCAGATAACCTTGCATCTTACCATCTTCCAATGGACTGCCATGCAGGGCCGCAAAAGCACAATGAAAAAAAATCCGCTCTCCATGGAGCAACAAGGAAAAATCGTTTTTGTCAATCGGCGTACCCGATTCAAGTTCCCGCCAATCAGCTTTTTGAATGTCTATTAGGTACGGACGATAACGATCCTTGGGTAAATGATCGCAGACTACCCGTCCGCTTTTGAGTGAAATGACGCGTTCTTCGGAATCGCCGCCGGTAAGAATGGCTATATTTTTCATGATATCATCAGTGCTTTTTTGAACTCCTGCAAAGATACACCCGATGACGACGCCTATTCGCCAAATTTATGACGTAAAAATCATGAATTGTTGTGGATATTTGCAGACGAAAAATACGACCCATAAAAAACAAGTTTCACCGTTTACTGTTCCACCTTCTGTTCAACGGACAACAAACACATCTCCTATATATGAAGGCATTGTCCCCAATCATCTTTTTTGCCTTGCTTACCTGCGCTGCTTTTGCGCAAACAAATAAGCAACAACCCTCTTTACAGGATTTTCAGCGCGAAATGCGCGAAATGCAGCAGCAGCTGATCCAACAATTTCAACAATTTTCGCCTGACCTCCCGGGAGAATGGAAGATAGACACCTCCTTTTCTTTCCGCTTCGATACCTTGATGAATGGCGAAATGAGCAGTAAATTCTTCTCCGCGCCCTTCGGTAGAGACACAGCGCTTCTCCACAATTTTGAGTTCGACAAACTATTCCGCGATGGATCTGACCCTTTTGATGGTGGATTCCAGTGGCTGTTTCCGCCCAATCGCAGATCATCAGAAAACGAAGAAAATAGTGCTCTAGACGACCCCGGTGATGGGCTGCTACCGGAAGAGCGACTGAGAATGGATACACAAGACGTTGACAAGGCACCCGGCAAATCAACCACACCCAAAGTCCCACAATCAAAAATCAAGACCATTCGCATTTGATGTTGTTTCTTTGCAGCACCATACAATCATCAGTGGCGCCATTGTTAACGTTGGAATATGGCCATATAGATTATAAATACGTTAGACCAGATGCAGAACAACGAAGAAATGGAGGTCATCATTTACCGGGTAGGAGAGCGCGGGCTCGAGGTTTTTATGGTACATCAGGACGATACGACCGCTGAAAATCAACCCTTCATCACCCCGACCTCCGGCCATGACGATCTGAGTCGATTCCCGGCGCACCGTATTGAACTTGATCCCGTCACCGATGCGCAGGGACAGGCACGAAAAGCCATCGCCATTGAGGCAGACTGGCATGAGATACCTTCGTTGCGCGCGCTCATGTATGAAGACTACCGGGTTGCCAAAGAAAAGGCAAAATTACACCTGAAAAATTTACTACCTGATTTTGAAAAAGGCACCTATGTGGCAGTAAAAGAGGCCTTCAAGCGCGTATTGCCGGAACAATACGCATTCCTAAAGGAATTGAAAGACATTGTCTCCGATAAAAATCAGGCCGGTTCCGTGTAGATTTATTATGCTTCCCTGTGTGAAGGATCCGGTAATACGTACGTGGATCTCAATATCCTTGTGGACACAGTACGGCAGGCTCCGCCCGATGCCCTATCCGCCGGCAAACACTTTCCTTGTTTTCCATTCGTTCGTACAATTTTTAGGATCATACAGATCCGGTTCGCAGGATGCTTATGGAAAAAACCTCACCGAAGGAAGGTCTCGAAAAAATCTTCTAATCATTAATAGTCGGTTTTAGGTATTTTTTGGAGGGAGCGCAAATGACATTTGACGAAATTTATTACAAATACCATACAATGGTTTTGACCTTGCGCTGCAAAACGTTATCAACCCAATAGCATTTATCAACACCATGCAACTCCGTTGTGTCATCGTAGAAGACGAGCCCCTCGCCGCAGAAATTCTCGCAGAATATGTGGGGCAAACGCCGATGTTGTTGCTGACGCATATTTGCTGCGATGCCATTCAGGCCCTAGATGTTGTGCGTCAAAACCCGGTAGACGTCCTGTTTTTGGATATAAATTTACCCAAATTGAATGGTTTGGAACTTTTAAAAACACTGATACACCAACCGAGGGTCATCGTCACCTCTGCTTACCATGAATTTGCCGTTGCAGGTTTTGAACTACAGGTAACAGATTACTTGCTTAAGCCCATTGAGTTCAGTCGTTTCACCCAAGCGGTGGGCAAGGTGCTGCAACCCCAGCGCCTATCCGAAGCTACAACCCCTGTAGTGCCCCTTGCTCGCGTGTATTACTTTTTTACCGTCAACAAACGATCTGTAAAAATATACCTCGACGAAATTCTTTTTATTGAGAGCAGGAAAGAGGCTGTTTACATTGTAACCATATCCAAATCTTACCCTACGCATTATCAGATGGGAGAGTTGGAGTCGCTGCTGCGTCCAAGCAATTTTTTGCGGATACATCGGTCTTTTTTGGTTCAGATAGACAAAATAGATACTTTTTCAGTTGTTTCGGTAGAAATATTGGGACATGTATTACCCATTGGTCGAAGCCACAAATTATATGTAATGGATCGTTTGGGCCGGTGACAATGGCGAGTTCCTTGGTTGTTGGAGTATCTCCGTTAACATGTATGCCAATTGTTTCATAGGTATTTCGTAGGTTTGCCTATATTTTCTCACACCTAAGAGCCTTTCCGGAGCGTCTTCGTAAAATACCTGAGCAGAGCACCATGAACAGCATTCCGGCAGATTATCAGAAAAGATTTCTCCACGACGAGCATACCTTGCTGCGTCGGTTGAGTGATAATTTGGCTCGGTGGGTATTCACGGATTTTGAGCAGGCCGCAGCTGCTTTAAATGAACTATCGGGCTTGCTTACGCCCCTTAGCCCCTTTGACATCCGGCTTTCCTACCATCTTAGTGCTGCGTTCATTGAAAACCAGTGGCACCGGTATGAACAATCACTTTTGCACGCCCGTTTGGCCATTGGGATACTGGAAAGTCTGTCTGATGCTTGGGCACTTGCAGAAATATGGGCAGATGTTGCGGCCACTTACCTCAACCAACGGGCCTGGCCGGCCGCCCAAGATGCACTGGCCCGAGCACACCGGTACATGGGCGAAGGCGCGCCACCAGCCTTGAAGGCGCACCTCACGTGTCGAGAAGGCTTTTTACACCTTCATTTTGGCAATATCCGTCAGGCACTCGACAACCTCATGGCTGCCGAAAAAACACTCATGGGGCTGGATGAAAAAGCTCGGTTGAAAGATTTTTACATTCAAACCCTTGTTTTTAGTGGGTTGGGTGAACTGTATGAGCGTTTGGGTGAGAAGCAAAAGAGCCTCGAGGCCTATCAAAACCTCCTGCCAATTGCGGAAAAACACGGTCTTAGACCACGTCTTGGGTGGCACTATTTGAATGCCGGCCGTGCAGCACTCACCCGCAACGACAATGACTTGGCCCAAGCGCATTTTGAAAAAGCACTGCAATTGGCCGGCAGCAATGAAGTAGAGGCAAAAACCCACGCCCTGAGTAACCTCGGCATCATTGCAATGCTCGCCGGTAATACCGTGCGCGCATTCAACCTGTTTGGTCAGGCCGCCGCCCATTACGATCCGCCAACAAAACCCTCCGATTTTACCAATCTTTCTAAAATAGAAAATTGGCGGGCAGGCCTTTTTCTTGAAATAGAAAATGAAGAAGAAGCTCGGGTACATTTTGAAAAAGCCTGGGAAGTAGGGCAAAAAGGCAACGACCTTTACCATCTCGGGCAAGTATGCCAAAATTTGGCATCCATGCACGCAGAAAAAGGTGGGTTTGACAGGGCCTTCGAATGGCAAAGTCGGGTGACAGAACTCAACCAGCAACATTTTAGCCAACTGCGCGACTATGAACGGCACGAAATAGAAGCCCGTTACCAACTGGAGCGAAGCCGACAGGAGGCACAAATGGCCAAATTGCGGGTGGCAGGTCTCCAGCTCCGTGCCCTGCGCGCGCAAATGAACCCACATTTTATTTTTAATTCCCTCAACGCCATTCAGGGGCTGGTAACCTCGGGGCGCAATGCCGACGCAGAGTCTTACTTAGCCAAATTTGCCAAAATGATGCGCCACACCCTCGAATATTCTGAGTTGGAGGTGGTTACCTTGGAGCAGGAAATAGAATTTTTAGAGCGTTACCTCGACATCAACCGCAAACTACGGTTCCGAGAAAAACTGGAATTTCAGATTTTTCCGCCGCCCAATTGTGATCTCGATGACCTCCTTATTCCTACCATGATTCTGCAGCCGTTCGTTGAAAATGCCATTGAACACGGGTTGCGCCCCAAACAGGAAGGCCGACTCACCATACGGTTTGAGCTCCTTGCGGAAGATGAAAAACTTTTGCGCTGTATCATCGAAGACGATGGTATTGGTTATAACAAGGGTAGGGAAAAACACACGCCATTGCCCGGTTTTCAAAAACACCGCTCAAGGGGAATGGAAATTACCACCGAACGACTCAGTTTGCTCCACGAATTACAACACCATGTTGGCGTTAATTTCCTTCAAATCAACGATTTGGCCGATCTTACCCTTGGGAGTCGTTCCGGAACACGGGTGGAGGTACTACTTCCCTTGATGGAAGAAGCTTGAGTATTTACGAGAAACCTAACCTTAACTTAATGTACCTTTCAGGTACGAAAATCTCGAACAAGCTACCTTCGCGGACGTTATCCTAACCTTTTTGATACTGATTTTTTCGCTACTAAATTTTATTGTATGTTGATGCTAGGGTTCATCGCAGGGCTTTCCACAAGCGCATCCATGTTGCTGATTGTCTGTTTATTGGCTGTGTGTGTGTTTGAGGCCATCAATGGTTTCCACGATACTGCCAACGCGGTGGCAACTGTTATTTACACCAAAACATTACCCCCCATTTTTGCCGTCGTTTGGGCAGGTGCTTGGAATTTT
>JBIPOY010000202.1:0-6092 GCA_044378705.1 Saprospiraceae bacterium | reverse complement strand
TGCGCCGGCATTTGGTGGCGTCTTGGTGGCGTTTGGGTGGTCGTGGTTGTTTTGGGCAGATGGGTTGACCTGTATGATAGCGGCCCTCTTTCTGTATTGGCTGTTGCCACCGAAGCCATTTCACCGGCAACAACCAACCAACCCGGTATTTGACGAACCTTTTGAGAGGCGGAAATCACCCTACCGCGACCGAAAATTTGTCTGGTTTTCGGTATTAACCGTTCTGAATGCCATGGTATTCATGCAACTGATCTGGATCATTCCTGTTTTTTGGAAAACGCAATTTGGATGGAACGAAACCACGGTAGGTTTGATGAGCGCACTGAATGGCGTTTTGGTTTTTCTGATAGAGATGCCATTGGTACACCAATTGGAGGGCAAGCGCAATCCGATGGATTATGTACGCATAGGCTTGTTGTTATACGCAGCATCGTACTTGTGTTTTCTGCTTCCCCTTGGTTTTACGGTCTTGGGGCTGCTTTTCATCTTCGCTATTTCACTGGGTGAAATATTTGTGATGCCGTTTAGCAGCAATTTTGTTTTTGGGCGCTCCTTCGGGGCTTATCAGGGGCAGTACATGGCGGTATATGGGATTTCTTGGGGTGTAGCCAACACCTTGGCGCCACTCTATGGCACACAGGTGGTGGCTACATTTGGGTACGATACACTGTGGGTGCTGTTGGCACTGCAGGCTTGTATTGTCTGGGTTGGATTTTTGCTTTTAGACCGGTTTCTTCCTGAAAAAACGGCTTTAGGCACTGTAAGAGAAGAAAAATAGCCTCTATAAATACGCTGAAACAGCTTTTGTATGGGGCTGAAATGCCTCAATAATCCCGGTCGGCCTTCAGGTTTAGGAACATTTTAAAGCCCAAAGACCCGGAGATTATTTTGGCTTTGATGTGGTAGTTCGCATCGAAGACAAATTCTACATTTTTGAATACATCGCGTATGTAGAAGTAGCCCAATTCCGTGCCGACGGTATAGTCAAGTCCGAATCCGGTGTCATCCAGCACAACGTTGGGTTCCGTTTTGCGGGTGTCAAAGTAGTAACGAATGCCGGCTTTGCCCATGGCGGTGAAAGCGGAGCGTTTCGTTTTGGCGCATTGGTCGCCATTGGAGCGGTATTTGCCGGCTCCGGCTTCCAACAAAGCATAAGGCGTTGCCTGAAAAGACCTTTCAAAGTCATCGGTATTAGGGTCTGCGGTCATATTTGCACCAATACCCAATCGGGCTACGCTCCAATGGGTTCCCACATTCAGGGCAATTCCCAGACCCAAACCAACGCGTTTGGCGGCTTGCTCCAAATCGGGAGCGGTAACGTAAATACTGGGTACATCCAAGAAAAGACGTGCGTTGTTTTGTGCTATGACCCCGTGTAACACGCATACAACAAGAGCAGGGGCCAGAAAATACTTTTTCATACAACAGATTTTATAGTTTCATACAAAAACTGCCCGCAAGATACGATTAAGGCCAAATTGTCGGCGCTGTTGTACCCATAACTTCGGTACCATTCAACAATAAACAAGATGTAAAGTAAAACCCAATACCCGAATTTGTGTGCAACGTGTTATTTTCGCCCTGCAAACTTCTATAATTCTCATGGCAAAAAGAACAACAAACGCCCAACGCACCCCCATTTCGGGCCATTCAAGCAACGAAAATACGACAGAAAAATGGCTCCCTTGGGCCCTGGCGGCGTTCTCGTTCTTCCTTTTTTCTACCGGATTTAAGAACGAAATGTTGGCAATAGATGATCATACGGCAACCATTGACAACCCTTCGGTCACAAATTTTGCCCTTTTTACCAACTTTAATCTTGGCATGTATGCGCCGCTTACTTGGTTGGGCTACGCCCTTGCCTATGTACTGGGCGGGGAAAGTAGCTTTTGGTATCACGTTCTGAGCGCATTGGTTCACGCTGCAAATGTAGTGCTGGTATTTCACTTGTTTCGCCAACTGAAAAGCAACTTGGCGGTGGCAGGTTTTGTCTCTTTTTTCTTCGCGTTACATCCTGTTCAGGTAGAACCGGTGGCGTGGATTTCAGGTTTCAGTACGCCACTTTTTTCCATGTTTTACTTGCTCGCTTTGATCTATTACATTCGCCATGTTTTGGGTGGAAGCATAGGGAATAATTACTGGATGGCACTGGGGATGTTTCTGCTTGCTTGTCTGGCAAAGTCTGCAGCGGTCACTTTACCACTGACTTTGTTGGTGATGGATTGGTGGATAAAGCGGGAGCAAAATAGACAGATTTGGATGGAGAAAATTCCTTTTTTTGCGGTTTCGCTTGCATTTGGAGCGCTCACATTGGTGTCTCGCCAACATGCCCCGCCCTTGGATCAACCTGCGGACTTTAGTATATTGGATCGTGGTCTCATGGTGTGTCACACCATCTTGTTTTACTGGAAGAAAATATTTTTACCCACAGGGTTGAGTATTTGGTATCCCTTTGAAAAAACAAATGGCGGTTGGAGTTGGGATTATTACACAGCTCCACTCTTACTTGCAGCTATTTTGTATGGCGCTTGGCGTGTTCGGGGGAAGTTCCCGGTCCTTTGGCTGGGCTTGTTGTTCTACCTGTCCAACATCGTATTGTCGTTGCCTTGGGCTACTTTTGGATCCTTTGAACTGTGTTCGGATCGGTACAATTACTTGGCCAGTTTGGGGATATTTGCTATTCTAACGGCATTGCCACACTATTTTTCTGATAAACGCCCTGCTTGGGTGGGACCTGCCTGGGCGGGGCTCGTCATTGCAGGAACAATATGGCTGTTTACGTCCGGTGCACGCATAATGGAGTGGAAAGACACCATTACCCTCATAGACAGCGCAATTGCCACCAATGGCGACAACTTTGGAAAAGCGTACCTCTCACGCGGTATTATCCTTGCCGACCAAGGAAAAGGAGATCCTGCACTGCAGGATTTTAACAAAGCCATCAACAAAAACCCGCTTTTGGTAGATGTTTATAAATACCGAGGCAATATCATGGGGTTGAGAAAAAACTATGAGCAGTCTGTATTTGATCTTTCAAAATACATTGAGTATTTCCCGGATGCTGCTCCGGAAATATACAATCGGGGGCTTTCATACGTCAATTTGGGTAAAGATACCGAAGCACTTGCAGATTTTAATCGTTGTCTGCAAATAGATACTTCCTTTGTTAGAGCCTATCGTGCCCGTGGAAATACGTACCTGAAATTAGGGGACACCGACCGTGGAAATGCCGACCTGCAAGCATTTGAGCGACTGACCAAGCAGTAAAATCAACTGCCGGACAAAAAAAATCAGCCCTGCATTGCGCAGGGCTGACACATCAAAACAAAACGAAAAACCAACTTTTTCTTAGTGTTACTTCTTAATAATCCCTAGATTAATTCCCTTCCGTCTTACTTCTTAAACGAACGGGAATTTCTTGCGGTTTATTGTTTCGCATAACGGTGAGTACCAAGGTTTCCCCAACTTTCGAGCGACCAATTTGCTCCAAGAGCTCTGACGTGGAGTTTACCACCTTACCGTTTGCTTTCGTAACAATGTCATGCTCTATTACCCCCGATTTGGCAGCAGAACCTTCTGCATCCAAGTCAATAATGACGGCCCCTTGCACAAATTCCAAGCTCAGTTCTTTGGCTACATTGGAATCCATGGTTGCAACATTTACCCCGAGGTAGGCCCTTCTATATTCACCGTATTTCATCAGGTCATCTGCGATGCGTTTGACCAGATTGACCGGAATGGCAAAGGAGTAACCTGCAAAGACCCCCGTTGGTGTAGCGATTGCTGAATTGATGCCAATCAGGCGACCACTTACATCCACCAGCGCACCACCGGAGTTGCCGGGGTTGACAGCCGCGTCGGTCTGAATGAAAGACTCTATGGCCTTTCCACCCTTGATGATATCAATGTCGCGACCCTTGGCACTGATGATTCCGGCAGTCACGGTAGATGTTAAGTCGAAGGGGTTGCCGACGGCCAATACCCATTCACCGACCTTCACATCATCAGAGTTGCCCAATTCAATGGCCGGTAAGTCACCGGCTTCAATTTTTATTACCGCCATGTCGGTATCCGGATCGCGGCCCACCAAACGAGCCCTGAATTCACGGTTATCGTGCAGGGTTACTTCGTATTCATCGGCAAATTCAACCACATGGTTGTTCGTCAGGATATAACCATCGGAGGTGTAGATAACGCCGGAGCCCGTACCCGACCGTGGTTGTTGTTGGAAACCGTAACTTTGTCCGAAAAAATACTCAAAGGGATCGGAATACCGCTGGTTTCGTTGTCTTTGGGTGGCAGATGCCCGGCTTTCCGAAGCCTTTATATGCACCACGGCAGCCATGGATTTTTCTGCCGCCTTGGTAAAATCAAAAGCAACCGGGGCGGAACCATAATTCACTTGCCGCGTATAATTGGGCGGTGGTACGGGCGTTTTTTCAGAAGAAGTTTCAGAGAATTTTGATGCAGCGAAGGTAACCAAGCCACCCACGGCACCGGCAAGCAATGTTGACCAAATCTTGTGCATAGCGAAAAAGTTAAATAATGTTGGATGAATGTGAATGAACAAGAATATAAAACGTAATTTGTGCACAGTTGCTGCTAATAATACCTACTTTAACGCCATGTTAACCAATTGTAACGGCTTGGCCCTTCAGGTACTGCCGCTAGCTATTTTACTGAGGTTGTAACGCAGTTCTTTCTTCCTTATTTTAAGCTACTTACTTCGGTGGCGCGCCGACGACTTCCAACGGCCCCATTTTTTGTCTATGACGCGTCCAGCTATTTCGTTACACCAAGCATCATCATTCCCAACGCATGAACCTTCGATTGTTCTCCACCAATGGATTGGAAAAGTTGCTTCAACCAGAAACCGACCTCGAGAGCGCCTTGTTGGCTACCCCCGTTTTTCGAGACGGACTCTTGTGGGGAGAGCCGCGTTTCGGCCATCCGGAGGGAACGGTTGCCTACCACGTTTACGAGGTTTTGAATAATATTGCCCTAATACCGGGGCTCTCTACGGCAGACAGAACAAATTTAAGGCTCATTGCACTTGCGCACGATGCTTTTAAATATGCCGAAGATCGCGCTAGACCAAGAAATTTGAGTAAACACCACGGGGTACTTGCCCGGCGTTTTATGGAGTCTTACACCACAGAGCGCGATGTTTTGGATATTTTGGAAACCCACGACGATGCTTATTACCATTGGTTGTACCGCCATCGTACACCTTCGCCCCGCCATTTATCATCCTTTTTGGACAGGATTGGGCATTGTTTGCAGCTATATTATTTGTTTTTTAAATGCGATACGCAGACAGGTGATAAAATTCAAGCGCCCTTACGTTGGTTTGAAAAAGAGATAAGTGGGATCAATGTGGTCGTTTTCAAACCTTTTTGGCCTTGGGAAAAAATTTGAGTAATTGGTAAGTGTGGTCGCGTCTGAGACAAAAAAGTGGCCATTTTTTGGCAGACGAAGCGGATTTTTGCAGGCCGTAGCAGCGCCACGGTCAAAAAAATCTGCGAAGTATGGCGAAAAATGGACCTTTTTGGACCAGACAACGTGCCACCCAATCAGTTACAAATTTTAAACGCAAAAACGCGTTGTTTTCACGGATATTTTGACGGGCTGGAGGAAGGGATGATGGGTAATGACGCAGTTGCTAGAGCAGTAGATATTTTTTTTCCTCCTCCTCGGGTTCTTGGGCTGATTCCTCCGCCAATTTCTGCCGTGTAATCGTTACTTTTGTGGCTTTTGCAAGATATTATATCGACGGAAACAGACTGGAATGAAAAAGAGATACCTCATCACCGCAGCATTACCTTACGCCAACGGCCCCCTGCACATCGGGCACTTAGCGGGCGCTTATTTACCCGCAGATATCTATACCCGCTACCTGCGGTTGATGGGGCGCGATGTCGTATTTGTATGTGGTTCAGACGAGCATGGCGCTGCCATCACCGTAAAAGCACGCAAAGAAGATACTACCCCCAGGGCAGTGGTAGATAAATACCATGGAATGCTCAAAGATACCTTTGAGAAAATTGGTATCTCTTTCGATATTTATCACCGCACATCGGAACCTGTACACC
>JBIPOY010000201.1:0-6118 GCA_044378705.1 Saprospiraceae bacterium | reverse complement strand
GCCACCTTCTTGTATTTCTTTGACAACCCTAACCTGCCCTTCAACCTCCTCTTCGCTGCCACCGCTGAAGAAGAAATTTCCGGCCCCGATGGCGTAGAACTCGCCCTCTCTGTACTGGGAAAAATTGACTTCGCCATCGTCGGCGAACCCACTAAAATGGAAATGGCCATCGCCGAAAAAGGACTCATGGTCCTCGATGCCGTTGCCATCGGCCGATCCGGACATGCCGCCAGAGAAGAAGGTGAAAGCGCGCTCTACAAAGCGCTCGACGATATCAACTGGATTCGAAACCACCAGTTTGACAACGTTTCTCCCCTCATGGGACCCGTGAAAATGTCCGTGACCGTCATCAATGCCGGCGCTCAACACAACGTCGTGCCCGACCGCTGCGAATTTACCGTGGACGTGCGCGTCAATGAACTGTACTCCCTCGAAGATGTGCTGACGGAAATGCAACATCACCTAGAAAGCACCCTGACGCCCCGAAGTATGCGCATGCGTTCCTCCATCATTCCGCTCGATCACCCGCTCGTGAAGGCCGGACTAACCCTCGGAAGGCCCTACTACGGCTCTCCAACGACCTCCGACAAGGCCATGATGCCATTCCCGGCCCTGAAAATGGGGCCCGGTGACAGCGCACGCAGCCATACCGCCGATGAATTCATCTACTTGGCTGAAATCGAAAACGGCATTGAAACCTATATACATCTCGTAGAAAAATTACATGAAACTCTGGAGTAAGGACAACACCGCAACCCATGCCATCGTAGAAAAATTCACCGTGGGCCGAGACCGCGAATTTGATGTGCTGCTGGCGCAATACGACGTGCAAGGATCCCTCGCCCATACCGAAATGCTGGCATCCGTCGGCCTCCTATCCCCGGCAGATTGGACCGCCATACAAGCAGGTTTGATGGACATCCTCACCGAAATACAAAACGGTCTATTCTCCATCGAACCCGGCGTGGAAGACGTGCACTCTCAGATAGAATTGCTGCTCACCCGGCGTATTGGCGACGCAGGGAAAAAAATACACGCCGGCCGCAGCCGAAACGACCAGGTCGCCGTGGACATCAAATTGTTCCTCCGCGCCGAATTGGCTGACATACAAACAGCAGTATTGACATTGTTTGATCAACTGCTGGCACTGAGCGAAACACACAAAGACGTGCTGCTGCCCGGCTACACTCATTTACAAATCGCCATGCCCTCTTCCTTCGGACTATGGTTTGGCGCTTGGGCCGAAAGTCTCGTGGACGACATGGAAATGCTGGTGGCCGCTGCGCGCGTGGTCGATAAAAACCCCCTGGGCAGCGGGGCCGGCTATGGCTCGGCATTCCCCATCAACCGAACACTGACAACAAAACTGCTGGGGTTCAGAACCATGCACTTCAATGCCGTAAACGCCCAAATGAGCCGCGGAAAAACAGAAAAAATTGTATCCATGGCCATGGCAACCCTGGCAAGTACCCTGGCACGTTTTTCCATGGATATTTGCCTCTACCTAAGCCAGAATTTTAACTTCATCCAATTCCCACCCGAACTGACCACCGGCAGCAGCATCATGCCACACAAGAAAAATCCGGATATTTTTGAACTCATCCGAGCCCGATGCAACCGACTGCAGGCTGTCCCCAACGAACTCACCCTGCTCCTCAGCAACCTGCCCTCAGGCTACCACCGCGACCTGCAACTGACCAAGGAAATTCTATTCCCCGCCCTGTGCACACTCAAAGAATGCCTGGAAATGCTGCAACATGCGCTGTCCTTCATAGAAGTTCGCCGCGACATCCTCCACGACGAACAATACCGATATCTTTTCAGTGTGGAAGCCGTAAACAACCTGGTAAAAGAAGGAATGTCTTTCCGGGAAGCCTATAAAACCGTGGGCAACCAAATCGAAACCGGCGATTTTACTTGGGACGCCTCCCAACCCCTGCAACACACCCACGAAGGCAGTATGGGCCACCTTTGTACCGCTGACATACAGGCAGAAATGACATCGGTGCTGGCACGGAAATGAGGGTGCAACGGGTGAGGCCGGCCGATTGGCAGTGGTTGGGGGGGGCCATTTGATGTAGAATTGGGCAGGGTATTTACCGCTTATAATACTTCCAATATTCCTCCCATCGGTAATGTTTCAAAAAGTGTGTCCGGGAAACAAAAAAGGTCTTCATCTTAGTGTTCGTTAAAAACTACTAAAAAAGAAGACCTGATGCCGTTAAGCAAGACATAAATTACGGCACTTTTAACGAAATTTGCATGCTAACAAGGCGGTTTCAACGAAATTTCGCAGATGTCTTTTAAGACCGTTGTGAAGGCCGAACGAGCAGCGTATTTTGCGGATGACCTCAAGGGCTATTGGAACCTTACACCGGCGAACACCGGCTATGGTTTCAAAACGCCAAGCTCCTTGCCTACTTTCGTAAATGCCGCCACAGCCTTTTCCAAGTGTTCCTGTTCGTGTGCCGCCGAAATTTGAACGCGAATACGTGCTTTGCCCTGGGCAACCACGGGATAAAAGAATCCAATGACGTAAATACCTTCGTCGAGCAAACGACGGGCAAAAGCCTGCGCCAACGGCGCTTCGTACAACATAATCGGTACAATAGGATGCTCACCAGGTAGAATGTCAAAACCGGCCGCCGTCATCGACGAGCGAAACCACTGGGTGTTGCGCTCCAGTTTGTCGCGCAAAGCAGTGCTGGCACTCAACAACTCCATGACCTTGATACTGGCTCCTACAATGCTCGGCGCTACCGTATTGGAAAATAAATAGGGACGAGAACGCTGTCTCAGTAATTCCACAATTTCTCTCCTAGCAGCCGTAAAACCTCCACTGGCGCCTCCCAATGCCTTTCCAAGGGTGCCTGTCACAATATCCACCCTGTCCATCACGCCCCGGTATTCGTGGGTGCCACGGCCGGTTTTTCCCAGAAACCCGGAGGCATGACACTCGTCAATACCCACCATCGCGTCATAACGATCTGCAAGATCACAGATTTTGTCCAGTTGGGCAATGGTGCCATCCATGGAAAACGCCCCATCGGTAAATATCAATTTTCGTCGAACGCCCGCTGCCTCCGCTTCTTTTAGACAGTCCTCCAAGGCATTCATGTCATTGTGTTTGTAGCGCCAACGCTGGGCTTTACACAGTCGTATGCCGTCTATGATACTTGCATGGTTCAACTCATCGCTGATGATGGCATCTTCCGCACCCAAAAGTGGTTCAAAAAGCCCTCCGTTCGCATCAAACGCCGCAGCGTACAAAATGGTGTCTTCCATACCCAAAAACGCTGAAAGACGATGCTCCAGTTCTTTGTGGATATCCTGTGTGCCACAAATAAAGCGCACACTCGACATACCATAGCCATGCGTGCGAATGGCTTCAATGGCTGCTTCCGTGACTTCCGGGTGGCTGCTTAAACCAAGGTAGTTGTTGGCACAAAAATTCAATACTTCACGCTGTACCGTGGTATCAATGACGGGCCCCTGCGTGGAGGTAATAACGCGTTCCTCCTTGTAAAGTCCGGCATCGCGGATACTCTGAAGTTCTGCCTGTAAAGCTGGTTTGACTGACGTAAACATTTTTGGCTGTTATGATGATGATTGAATCAAAGACAGAGCGAAGGTAATTGGATCATAGGGCTGTTCAAGACAATGGCGGTAATTTTCTCACAATGATTATCGTACCAACAAAAAACCGCCCCAACTTTTTCAGCAGGGGCGGCAAACATAAAAAATTAACTACCGGCGCTTTCTTTTGCGCAATTAACCCAAAAAAAACCGGTGCTACAAAACGATTTTACCGCGTTATGACCAATATTTTCTGATCAGTCCCATCCTGAGAGTGCAACAACACATTGTACAAGCCCGCTTGTAAAGACCCGACTTTCAGCGAAATGGTATTTAACCCCGCTGACACAAGCGCCTCCTGCTCCAATACCGTTCTACCTGTCATATCCATCAACACCACAGAAATCGACTGATTGGCAGCAGCCCAATATTGTAGTAGTACATGATCCGACGCCGGGTTGGGTAACAGTGTCCATTCCATGACCGTAGGTGACCGGTCATTTCCAATACTCCGATCCACTGCCGGAGCCTTGAGCAAACTAGAATCTGCCGTAACTTCTTTGATGTAAAGGCTATAGTCTTCAATTTCTCCAAAACCGACTATCGCGCAGTCGTCACTTTCGCTGTTGCGGCTGAGTACGATGCGTAAGGTGGTTAGCCCCGGCACAGCACTTGGCGGCACATTCAATGAAAATGTTGCCTGATTGGTGAGAACGGTTTGGGTACCTACCCATTCTGTTGGATCTGAAAAATCACCATCTCGGTTATAGTCTGCATAAACATCCCAGTGATGATTACCGGTGTACGCCCCTTTGCTGGCAGAGTAGGTTTTTAAACTGTAGTTTTTGCCCCGCTCTACTTCCGTTGGCGTCAGCTGTCTAAAATCCGAGTACCGGGCTGCCGCACTGCTGTTGATCATACCCGCCAACCGAACACGATAAATGTATTCCCAAGGCTGTACCAGTATATTGTACGATGGAATACATTCCGTAGGCAAACATTCCGGTCCACTCACATCAAGGGTGTAATCTTCGATTTCGCCAAAGTTAAAAAGATCACAGGCGGTTCCAATTTCTCCCCGTACCATCGCAATGCGCATCCGAATATTCCCCGTAACACTCGTCACCGGAATATGTACGGTTCCATTGACAACTGTGTTGGACGTCCCGGCATCAACGCGCTCATGGTCGTTGTCAAATATCCCATCCCGATTCAGATCAAGCCAAATGACCCATGTCTCGTTTTGTGCAGCACCCGCAAATCCAGGTGTCAGAACAACCGGGTATGTTTCACCGGCAACCACCGCAACAGAAGGATGGGTAAAATCGGAGTAGGGCGCCGCACCACTCGAACGGCTCATACCACCCAATTGGATGTTTTGAATCCACTCCTGCGTAGCATCCAGTGTTCCGGTACTGCAATAATCTATGGGAATACAGTCTTCATCAGACACCAATATTGGTACAGTGGTGACAGCAGTCGTGCCGGCAGCGTCGGTCGCTTTAAAAGTGACATACACGGTATATCCGTTGCCGCATGCGTCATATCCAATGGAGTCAGACGTAACCACCGCCACAGCTTCGTTCCCAGGCGGATCAACTGCTTTAACTTGATCCAAAAGGTCATAAAATTCAGTACAATCCACACCGGAACCGATCGCCGCCGCCGTTGGCAGATCTATAAATTTTGGTGGCAGATCAATCAATATGGTGATGACCTGGGTATCAGACACACAGTTGTGTGCACAATCACAGAATGTCCAAATGCGAAGTACTTTGTCCGGAAATACCTGCTGCTGGTAATCCACTGATACTTCAAGCACTAGATAACACTCATCACAACCCCATACGGAGGGATGGGGAAGGGGTGGAAGTGGGTCGCCATCCTCAATCGTAATGTCCGCAGGTACATCCATAGGGCGAGGAGGTACCGTGTCTATGGCCACCGAATGCTGAACAACCGAAGAAGAATTCTCACAAAAATCAAAGGCTACCCAAGTACGGGTCACGATCACTTGCCCGGGAATACAGTGGATGTCCTGTCGGTACTTCCGAATAAATGATTCCCCACAAGCGTCCACAGGCGTCGGTCCATGCTTCAACAGAACATCCAAACAATCACCAATCGTATCCACCGGCACATTTATAAAGGTCGGCGGTGTCGTATCCACAACCTTTATCTTCGCATTGAACACCGATGTGTCGCCACATGCAGAGATCGCCAACCACTGACGAAAAATATTGTAATTGTTGATGCAAGACCCCGGATCGTGGGTAGTCCATTCGTGAAAATATACCTGCGTAAGTCCCTGAATACATTTATCAAAAGCGGTCACCACGGGTGCCGTGGTTGAGTTGCCGCACTCAATGGTTTGTAAAACTGGTGGCAACCCACTGAATACAGGCCCGTTGTGTTCCGTATTGGACGTACTTTCCACAGCCAAACCAGTTCTGCGAAAGATTTCCATGGACGGGTGTGGAACCTCTGCCGCCAATCGATTGTAGGAAATTGACTCCGGAAGTATTTCAGTTTTTATCACTTG
>JBIPOY010000200.1:0-6126 GCA_044378705.1 Saprospiraceae bacterium | reverse complement strand
TTGGAAGGGTGAAACGCCTCCCGTGAAGTTGATGTCAATAGCACCTTGCCCAAGTCCATTGTGGTCGTTGGTGATCGCGGTATTGCCGAAAACAACCGGTGGCGTCACGGTGACGCTGAACGAACATGATCCGACATTCCCACTGGCATCTGTGAACGTGAAGGTTTGAACAGTTGTTCCAATGGGGAACTCTGCCGGGCTTGGCAAACCACTTGTTTGAGACCATTGTCCACTGAGGGACAAACAGTTGTCTTGGGCATTGGCTGGCTGATAGTTGACAAAATTGTCACTCGGACAAACAACAATATTGTTGGGGCAAGTGACAACAGGTGCCTCGTTGTCCACCACTTTAACCGTTGCGGTGGCTGAATTGGTCAATCCCGAAAGGTCCGTAACTATCAGGGTTACAACTTGTTCCCCGAGTTGGCTACAGCTGAAGGTATTGGGTGAAATAACCGTGCCGGCAATACCACAGTTGTCGGCAAATTGCGCGTTGATGGTTGCCAAGGTAATGACAACATTTCCTGCATTATCAAGCGATACCACGGCGTTTTGAGCAGATACGGTCGGAACATCCTGATCGTTGGAAGTGATGGCTACCGAACTTTGAGTGGTGCAGCCATTGGCATCGGTAACCTGCACGGAATAGTCGCCGGCAGTTACATTGGTGAGGGTGTTTCCGGTGGTACCGTTGTTCCACAAGAATTGGTAGGGAGCAGTACCACCGGCAAGGGTAGCAACCGCAGATCCTGTTGCTTCATTGGGACAAGTTGGTTGTATCACCTGAATATCCCAAGGTGAAAATGGCGCCGGCTCAATGACCGTTGCAGAAACGATGACCAGACACTCATTGGCATCCGTAATGGTCGCAACATACGTGCCTCCGCTGAGGTTGGAAACGGTAGGATCGGTACCGCCATTACTCCAAGCGTAGTTGAAAGGAGCTGTTCCCCCGTTCAAAACAACAGTGACTGCCCCATTGTTTGCGCCTGCGCACGTAACATGAGAAGTGGTACTGTTGGTGGATATGACACAAGAGAAGGTGTTTACGACAACGGTTTGGGTGGTTTCGCAGCCATTTACATCTGTTACAACCACGGTGTAGGTCCCAGGTGCAAGGTTAGCAATGTTTTGGGTTGCAGCTCCGTTGCTCCAAAGGTAGGAATATGCACCGCTGCCACCCGTTGGATTGGCGGAGGCCGTGCCATCGTTGGCGCCGGCGAAGGACTCACCGGTGGTGGTAGCGTTGGCAGCAAGTAGGGTTGGTTCCTGGATGGATACGTTCAGGGAAGCCGGGCAATTGTTTGCATCCACAACGTTTACGGTGTAGGTGCCCACGGCAAGGCCGGTAATGGTCTGTGTCGTTGCCCCATTGCTCCAGTTGAAAATCAATGGTTCAGTTCCGCCGATATAGTCCACCGATGCAGCACCATTTTCGGCGCCAAAGCATGTGATATGGCTGCTCGAAATGGAGGCAGACAAAGCACAGTCAAAGGAGTTCACGGTAACTGTTTCAAGGGAAGTACAACCATTGAAATCCGAAACGGTCACGGTGTAGTTGCCCGGTGCAAGTCCGTTGATGGCTTGAGTGGTAGAGTCGTTGCTCCACTGAAATGTGTAATCAGAGGTGCCTCCTGTTGGATTCGCGGTGGCGCTTCCATCGTTTACCCCACTCATTGTCTGACCGGTGGTGGTAGCATTGACCGTCAATATTGCTGGTTGAGCGATGACGACGGAGGTAGATGCTGTACAGTTTTCACCGTCGGTAATGCTTACAACATAAGTGCCTGCGGCTAAATTGGAGACGGTTTCAGTGGTTTCACCGGTACTCCAAGCGTAAGTAAAGGCGCCATTTCCACCTGATCCTGCTATTGTTGCTGCACCGTTGGTACTGCCATTGCAGAGCACGTTGTTTTGGGCGGAAACACTTGCGGCTACTGCCTGACTTTGAATTACCACGGCTCCGGCCGTTGCGGTACAACCGTTGTCTGTATTAGAGACCTGTATGGTGTATGATCCAACAGCATCTACAAGCGGTGTCTGAGAGTTTTCTCCGGAAACAAAATGTCCATCGACGGTCGTCCAAGCATATACGATGCTCGTTCCTTGTGCAGAACCTGTTCCATTCAACTGCAACTGTGAGGTATTGCAATTTAAGTTCCCGGGGGACAGTGCCGAGGCCGCCGGTGCTGAAGTATTGGAAACAACCGCAGCCGAAGCGGATGAGGTACAACCATTGTCAGGGTCTGTAACAACGAGGCTGTATTGCCCCTCAACACCAACAGTAAAGTTGGCAAGATTGGAGGTAAAGCCATTTGGCCCCGTCCAAGTGTACGTCGCATTGGTGTCGGGGGTAGTGCCTACAACCGCCACACTATTGATGACACAGGTGAGTGAGCCGGCAGATGCCGTGGCGCCGGGAGCGGTATTGTTGGCCGTCACGATGGCAGTTGCAGTATTGGCGCAACCCGTAATGGTGTCATTTAAAACAACATTGTAAGAGCCTGAAGTGCCTACTGCCGGGCTCTGAACATTGGACGTGAAGCCATTGGGGCCGGTCCAAGTGAAGCTCGGCGAGTTCGAGTTGGTACTGGTGGCCAGGGTTATTGTGCCAGCGCCACAAGTCAAGGTGCCCCCTGCTGTGTTCAGGGATGGCTGTGTATTAAACCCGGTCACATTCGTGGAGGAAGTCTGTGTACAGCCGTTCGACCAATTTGTCACTGTCAGGGTATATAGTCCGGGAGCGCCTACCACAGGGGTGAGGGTATTGCCACCGGAGACAACGTTTACACCGGACCATGCGTAAGAAAAATTACTGCCCATCGAACCGCTGCCTTGGAGGGTATCAACGGGAATGGGACAAGATACGACTCCTTCAGGACCGGCAATTGCGTTCGGAAGGGACTGATCAGTGACAACACTGACGGTCAGAAAAGTAGCGCAAGTAGAAATGACATTGGTTACTTGAAGGGTGTAGTTGCCGGCAGCGTCCACGATGGGTGTCGTGGTGGTAGCGCCGGAGACAATATGGCCACCGCTGGAGGCAAACCATTGGTAGGTGAAGTCATCTCCGTAATCAGACGCTGAACCATCCAATTGGACAGTTGATTGCGAGCAAGTGATTGGAGCGGGTGTTTCAATATTGGCAAATGGGTAAGTGGCGGGCGCAAGGGTGTGCACCAAAACGGTGGTGCATCCTTCTGCATCGGTTACCGTTACCTTGTGCAAACCTGCGCCAAGCCCGGTAGCCGTCTCTGTGTTTTGGCCATTTTGCCATTGGTAGGTATAGGAACTCTCCCAGCCGCCTACACCACTGACGGAAATACTACCCGTTACGCCATTGCATCCTACCGGGTGAGTGTCCACCACTTCGGCAGACAGGGGTAGGGTAGGAGCCAAGATTTCGATCGGGTCAGTTACTACGTTTAGGGCACCCGAGGTGATGGTAACGGTGTACAATCCGGCAGGGATATTGTTTAGATCTTGGGTGACAGCACCATTGCTCCAAAGGTAAGTGTACGTACCATTTCCCCCGGCAGGTGTAATGTTGATTGCGCCGGTACTCGAGTTGACACATTGAACATTTCTGGTGCTGAATAGTGCATATTCAACAGGAGGAGGAGCGCAGTGAGAGGACCTGAACGACCACAAGGCAGCTGCGGATAATTGACCGGCTTCATATACTTTTTTGTCGTCCGGGCAAATGCAAAAAATGGTAGGATAGTAGGCTATTTGATAGGCACTGGCTATTCCAGCGTCGTCAATGATAGGATAGGGAGTGCCGGTTACCCAGTCGCCTTGGGTGCCACCAACGCAACCGGATGGACCGTACAAGCAAGCTATATTGGTAGCTGCATCGCCTTCAATGTAAAAGCAATAGGCTTCGTCCGTTCCGTCCGGACCATGTGCCTCCCACAGATCACGAAAGGCATGGGAGTTGTGGTAGTTCCAACACGGGCCACACCAAGTGGCTGAAACATCGAGATAAACTGTTTTTCCGGCGTTTAAAAGGTCATAAAGATTGTGCGAAACGCCATCAATATCGGTGGCGGTGAAATCGGGTGCGATACTGCCGTCGGGTATTTGAGCTTGGGCAGCTGTCCAACCAAAAAAGCACAGCATGGAAAGTAGAAAGATTCTTTTCATAAACAGTGGAAGAAATCAAAATGGTGAAAATTAATCGCGAAAAGTAGAACAATTCCACAAAATGCAACAACAATAAAATGATATTTCGTAAAATTAGGATTATAGACCACTCTTCTTGGGCTTTTTAAGGTATTGTGTAGGCATAAATTGTGTTTCCCAGGCCACAAGCGATTGCTTTTTTCGAGTTCTCCCAAAACAGGCAACACCGGCCGTCTCCTGCCAGGGGAAAGCCTGTTGTCACCCTTCCATACGCGTCAATCCGGGTTATTTTTCTGCTTTTTTTGCTGTATAAACCCATTCCGCCATCCAACGGGAAAAGTTCGTCTTGCTGGATTTCAAATTCTTTCAAAACACCTGTTTTAATACCCGTCTCTTGCAGGCGTAGGATGTGTATTTTTTTGTTTTGTAACACAGCAAAAGTTGGTCGGCGCTCCGTTTTCCAGGGTGAGACCTTGAAAGGGACATTTTCGGCCCCTCCCGACCATTTCATAGATTGTATGCGCCCTTCTAGGTTACAGATGTACACTTTTCCTGTATCATTGAAACAAACAATCTGTGTTTTGCCACAGAAAACTACGACAAAGGGAGCGGTGCTAAATGGGCCCTCCAGATCCAAGGCTTTAAACCGGGGGGTCCCATCGCGTCCGAGTACCGTCAATTTCCCCTTGCGGGACAGCAGGACCAAAAAATCTTTTTGGTCCTGCTGAAAATGCAACAGTGGACCCACAGCAACACCAATATTCGTTTGTGGATTCCATCCTTCTAGGGGTCGTCCATACTGGTCAAAACCGTACACTTGTCCACGGGTGCTACACAAAAAATAGTTAAATTTTTTGTTTTTATCAAAATCAACAACCGTCATTCCGCCCATCAGGGGAGCGCTTATGTCTAGGGGGTATCCCTGAATATCTTTGCCATGCTCATCCATCAACCAAACCTGTGTTGCAGTGTTGAAAAGGTAGCAATTTCGACCATTATTAAAGTAGTCTACGGGTGAAATACTTGACTGAATGGGGTCGCCAATATACTTTTGCCAAACAATCGTTCCGTCCGGTTTTAGGCAATACAGTTGCGTCTGAGCATCCTGAACCAGTAATGCCTGAAAAGTGCGTTGGTCCGGATGTTGAATGGCGACTACCCCGGATGAAACAGCGGCCCCAAGGTTGGTTTTCCAAAAGATATTGGATGGGGGAGGGGGCTGTGACTGCGGCTGCGATAAGACCAATAGTTTTGAGGGTTGCCCTGTCTCCGAGATAAGATCAACGGCCAGCCAACCCAAGCTAGAAAAAGCTTCTACATCTGACGCAATAGCTTTTTCTGAAGGGACTACCACCAACATCTGCTGTAACAATTCGTGTAGATACCGGGTATTCATAACCAACATTCCGCACCCCTTTTCCGACGTTTTCTGCATCAATTGTAGCAGGTCAGTATTTTGTTCAAGTGTTTGATTTTCAATATATTTTTCAATATATTTTTCAATGGATTGTCGGTTGGATGCAACAATAACATACTTACCCAAATGCGTCAAATACGGATTCTGAAAATCCTTGTCTAGATCATTGAAAAAAGGGGTAAGCAGGGAATTGTCTTGTACACCAAGTACTTCAAACATGCCAATTTGATCATGTGCTTGGTAGCCTCGAAGCTGTGCATAAGATTGTAACAATTGCCGGGATAGGGTGCTGTCTGCCACGGAAATGAGCAGCAATCGATCGTCTTGTAATCCGGGAGAATGTGGATCGGTTACCACCAGCGCAACTTCCCGGCCTATCCAAGGTAAAATGTATTGCTTAAAATCTGCATTGTTTTCATGGCTCAGCGCATCCAAAAAACGACGTTTGTTATTGAAAACAGCCCAAGCAAAGAAGGCTGTGTTATCGGGAATGACGGAAAAAATATCCCCACGCCGGCTGCCTTCCCAAGCGCCCATCTGAGATAAGAAACCCTTCGTTTCAGCCATGGCAGCGGTTGTTGTGC
>JBIPOY010000198.1:0-6175 GCA_044378705.1 Saprospiraceae bacterium | reverse complement strand
TTCTTTGCTCCTGTTGTGCGCCCCTCTTTTTCCTGCAGACACTTTCACCGGAGTAGTTGCCTTCAGCCATTCTTGAAAAGGAGCAAAAGAACGCGGAATCCCCTTTACAACCAGTCTGTCTAGGATAAAAACGCCGTCTTCCATTTCCACCATTTCCGGGGTAGGAATTAAGTAATGGGCCTTTTCCTGACCACTGGCCCTGTTGCCAAGGAGCGCGAGCAATACAATGACAGCAATGATTCTCATGGAACAAACAGATTTAAACAGAATACCGGTCCATTAACCGTGTAGAAAGAAAAACTTTGTGAAACTTTGTGGCGTGGGTTGTCCTACCGTTTATTTTTGTAACTACTTATTTTTCATTCATCCACCAACATACTCTAAAACATGACCAAGCTATACTGTCTTTTTGTGGCCATATTGCTTTCAACAACCGTACGGGCTCAATCTGAACCCAGTGTTGTTACCAACCAAAAGCTCAAAGTGGTTTTTCACCTCACCGGCAATGATACCCTGGTGCACAAGGCGCTGGCCAAACAATTGGCCAACTTTTTGGTAGCGGCACCCAAGGCAAAAATAGAAGTAGTTTGCCACAACAATGGCATCTCTTTTCTGCAAATTTCTACCACCAAACAGGCTGAAAAAATCCGGGCACTAAAAGCCATGGGCATTGATTTTGTAGCCTGTGAGAACACCATGCGTGAGCGAAAAATCAAACGTGAAGAATTGGTCAGCGAATGCCGCACGGTACCCTCCGGGGTCGTAGAAGTCGTCCTGAAACAGCACAAGGGATGGGCATATATCAAGGCCGGATTCTAACAACGCCCAGGGGGATGCAATGGCCATTACTGGTCCCTGCGGGGTTTGTATTTGGCTTGTTCGAGAAACTTTTGGGCGTCTTGCATCTTCAACAAAGCATCCATGGTTGTTTCCGGATAACGCTTCATGTAGGCTTTCACGATTTGCCAACCGAGCCAATTACCCACTTCTCCCGGTGCTTCTTGGAATACTACCGGAGCGTTTGGGCTTGGGGTGACGAGTTTTTTAAACGTTTCAAAATCACTGGAATACAGCAGTTTTTGGGTGAGCAGTCTGGCCCAAACAGCTGGTTCGTTGGCCTCACAACCTTCCAGTTGGGCGCGGGTATAGCCCATCTTCATGCTATCCGGCAATTCGGGCAACAGGCAATCGACGATGTACAGCATTTTTCCGTTGTACAGCATCATATCGAGTAGACGATTCCCGGGCGGAATATCGCCAAAGGCGTTTTGAGCAACCGCTTTGGCGAGCCTAAGCGCGATGTAATCACGCTGAAATTGGCGGCGGATATAGGCCGGAAATATCTCCGGATTGTAAGCAGGGTAGTTTTCACCTAAAAATAAATCGAGCCCAATACCACACAGGCTGTCGCCATAGGTAAAAGCATCTACCGAATATTCAGAAACCAAGGTTGTCACCTGTGGTATTGGTTTTTCGGGAAAATAGTACCGATAGTATCGAAACATCTGTGTAAGGTCTTTTTCAAGCCACCGCAGATCACCGTACACTTGCTGCACGGTGTCGTTTAGTTTCCGAACTTCCGGCGCTGAAATAAAAGCACGCACCGCTTCTATTGGCTTTTCTTGCGGGTTGGTTTGGTCGTGGATGATGTTTTCGGAGAAAAGCTGCAGTAGGCTAGGATAGCGCTGTGAGAGTGTGGCATAGCCGGCCTCTACCTGATTGGTGTCAATAGCAAATAAATCTTGCTCAAAACGTTGGATCTTTACGGTGACATGGATGCCCGAAACATCCGGTGTGTTCCGGCCGCCTCCTTTCCCGCAGCCCAACAAAAGGGCAACAAAACCGATCAACGGCCAGTGTTTAGTAACATTATTGGAAAAATTCATAAAAATAATTGGATTTTAGCCCCTGATTTGAAATTTCGGATGGCCAGGGGTACAAAGTACCGCATAAGCCGGTTATTAAAACACACATTTTTTAAAACAGCTAACAAACTACTCCATTATGAAAAAAATTGCCTTTGTTTTCTATTTAAGTACCCTGTTATCGAGTGGCCTTTGGGCACAGCGCTTGCGTTTTGGCTTCCAAGCGAGCCCGTCTTGGTCATGGCTCAGCACCAATGACAAAAAAATTGAAGGTTTGAGCTCGAATTGGGGGTTAAAACTTGGCGCCATGGGTGAGTATTATTTTGCGGACAACTATGCCATCACTTCCGGCCTCGGGTTTGGATTTAACCAAGGAGGGACACTCCAAAATGGGTACGAAAACGGTATTTTTTGGCCAAAGTCTGATCTCAGCTCATCCAACCTCAATGCTTTGCCGAAACTAGCCAAACTACACTACAGGATCAATTACGTAGAAATTCCCGTCGGGTTGAAAATGCGGGGCGGTTCCAACGAAGATTCTCGGATGAAATTTTTCGCTGAAATTCCTGTCTTCACCCTGGGTTTTGTCACCAAAGCGACCGGCGATATCAGGGGCACCAACAACCAAAATTCAGAAGATGAAGATATTCGTCCTGACATCAACGGGGCCTCTTTGTCTTGGGGGCTAGGCGGCGGAATTGAGTATGAATTTGCCACCAACGCGACGGTCGTGGCGGGGCTGACGTATCAACAACAATTTACGGATTTGACCAAAAATGGAGGTTCCGTGGAGAAATCTGCTAATTTCTGGGACAAAGAAGACTCTAAAGCAACAACGGGTATCATTGCCCTAAAATTGGGTATTTTCTTCTAAGCTAACGATTAATCGGGTGGCGTTTGAGACAAAAAAATGGCCAATTTTTTGTCTCAAACGCGACACCTAACCCGTTACAAAAAAAAGAAGCCGGCTCATTTCCTCGAGCCGGCTTCTTTTTTTTGCTTAGTTGCGTCCGCCACCGCTTGGCGGGGCGGGGGCACCGCCGGGTGCTACGGGCGCATTGGGCTCCTCTTTCCCAAATGCATCTTTCATTTCATTGATATTTTTAACTTTTTCCGGATCAGACTCCAACTCGAGCCACTTGGTCACGATGGTGTTGAAGTTTGCCTCGTCCTTTTTCACGAAATAACAGTATGCCAGGTACTGATAGGCCCGTAGGAGATCTTTTTTATTTTTTTCCTTGTCAACACCTGCCAACTCAACATACTTCTCGTAGTACCCACGCGCCTTTCCGTATTGGTTGGCAATGGTTGGATCCGCCGCAATAGATTCCGGAGAAGGATCCTGTGTTTCTGCTGAACGGGCACTCCAAAACCACCCAATAAGGGCTGTGGGCCTCAGGACGGTAATCCTATTAAACGTCTTTTCTGCATGACTGTACCGCAGGGAGTCTGACTTACAATAATACTGAGAAAGCCCCATTTTATACAAATAGGATGCAAAATTGGGATCATTTGCCGGCAACGAATCGAGGAACAGCTTGTACGATAATGCCGCGCCGCATTGGTCCTTGCGGGCATATTGTAAATCTGCAATGTCTTTGTTCAAGGGCCATTTGGCGCCGGATGTATCCAACTCGATGGCCTTCCGAAAATCTGCCAGTGCCACCGTGGTATCGCCCTTCAATTTGAGCAACAAATTACCGTGGTACTCATAATCAGAAGGCAGCACCTTCTCGGATGGCACCATTTTAAAGTACTCATTGAGGATTTGTAGACCGCGGGCATAATCACCGTTTTCATAGTCGCAATACGCCTGAAGTCGGCGCAGGTAGTTTTTGCTACCGTCTTTTTTCAATATTTTCTCCACCAATTCGCTGCAACCTATACAATCTTTCGTGACGTAAAGACAGTTTGCCAATTGCATTTCATCTTCTACCTTCACAGCGGCGCCCTTGTTTACGAGCTCCTTGTAGGCCTTGGTAGCATCTTCCCATTTACGAGCAAAATACAAGTATTCTGCTTTGCCGCGGAGGGCAGGGGTGAAATCGGGCTGTGCTGCGATGGCCTTATCAAAATATTGAAGGGGCTTTTCGGGCACTTTTCCGGCCTTGTACACCTTGGCGATCATGAGTTTGGGCAGCGGGTTTTTAGGCTCAACGGCCTCAGCATACTCATAATACTGTGCTGAGAAGCCCCCATTGGGTATTTTCTTGTAGCAATACGCCAGCGCCATGAGGTTTGCAAAGTCTTTACCGTTTACATCCAAGGCAGCTTTCAGTAATTCTTCTGCGCGGGTATAATTGGGTTTTTTGCTGCCGGGGGCTAGGTAATACAGATAAGACTCGCCGATTTGGCGAAGCGCAACCATATCTTTTTTAGCACTTTTGGTGGCTTTTTTCAACTGATTATCGGCCTCTGCGGTATTGTTTTGAAGCAAGGCTGTACGGGCCAACGCAACGTATGCCAATGCTCCTTCAGGTTTGGCATCAAATGCTGCTTTAAAGGTTTCGGTGGCCTTTACATTGTCGCCTTTGGAGAGGTACGCGCTGCCCAAGGTAAGCAGTATGTCTTGGTCGGCGGGCGCTGTCTTACGGATGGCGGTATAGATACTGATGGCACTATCCCATTCTTCCAATTGCATGGCGGTCATACCATCGGCACGGGTTTGGCCGGACGCCATTTGCGCGTACACGATTCCAACAAGGAGGAAGGCTTTCTTCAAAAGATTTGTCATTGTTCAGAAAAAGTTTTTGTTTTTTTATAAAACAGAATTTGCATAGGAGCAAGTATGTTATTAAGTCGCTAGCACAACATTAGACGGTGATTAAAGTAATTTTGATGATTTGATTGATTGTAAATATTTGATTTTAAAATGATTGCAATCACACTTCATTCACAACCACTTTGTGTTGACTATATTAATTAATACAAATTTAACGGCGTCCGCCTGACGACCGGCTCTTCAAAATCAAAAGTGCCGTTTTCGTGATGGGTTCAAATACGCAGCGTGGATCATTCCTTGCTCACTTTTACAAGTCTGGTCACCGCATTGGCAGGCAGCAAGCCATCTTTTAACATAATACGCTGGGCATCCCCCGCAAGGTAGGAAGCAAAACCTGCGCCGAGGCCATTGCGCCTAGCCTGGGCATTGATCACGTACATTCCGCGTCGAAAGGGGTACTTGTTTTGTGCCATGTAAGCCTGATAAGGACCATACCCTTCGGCGCCGGCCACGGTGGCAATGTCGGCAATTCTGATCTCCTTCATGAACTTTTGTACCCCTCCATCATCTGTGTCAGAGATCCAATTGGCCGCGATGATCCCGATGGCATTTTTGTTCCCATGTACATAATTGATGACCTCCTCATTGGTTTTAACGGCCGAGGCAGCCGTCGTTAGGGGCATGCCATTGCCGATGATGGAGTCTTTTACATAGCGCAAGGTGCCGGAAAGCGGGTTGTCAAAAACAACCTGAACGTCACCCAACAAGGACTTTGGGTTCAATTGGCTCCATTTACTGATTTTTCCGGTGAGCAAGTTTTGGATTTGTTCAATGGTAAAAACAGTATCCTGATTGGATGGGTTTAAAACGAAGGCAATAGCATCGTAGGCAATCAGGGTTTGCGGAGGCTTAAAACCCCGGGATTCAAAGTAGCCCATTTCCTCCACGGTAAGTTTGCGGCCCACCACAATGACCTGAACGGAATCATTGAGCAGCGCATTCACCACCTCTCCCTCAGACATATAGCGGGCATCAATTTTGGCTGTGCGGTATATTGAGTCAAACACATCTACACAAGAGGAAATGACAGGCTGGTAGCCCTCATCCACCATAATTTTAATGCTCCCGGTTGTCACGGTATCCAATACTTTGCCATCCTTGCCCTTGTCCTGACAAGCAAACAACACGACCAGAAAAAGGCCTGAAAATAAAAGTTTTATATCCATGGTTTAAAAAATTAGGTGGTTGTTTAGGGCTTAGTGGGTTCACATTAAGTATCCATTGAACGCCCGGCAATCATATTCAGAAAGCGTGTTACAAATAATCAACCCAAACACGCCAACCACGGTAGGAGCCGTACAGGAGCACCATGGCCGCAAATACCTTCCGAAAATCTTCCGATACCCCGGGCAAAAAGGTTTGATCCAGCAACAGCATCCCACCCAGCACAAGGTAAAAGACCGTCATCAAAAAACCCACGATCAACATGGGGTTTCTGAAGTTGATTTTTTTTCGAATTCTTTCATCGGAAGACATACCGGAAGCGTTAAAAGATGACACGTAAAGATCAAGATGCAAAATTGAGGAG
>JBIPOY010000197.1:0-6231 GCA_044378705.1 Saprospiraceae bacterium | reverse complement strand
ACAGATATTGGCGAGGATTTATTCGCTTAAAACACCTTGTCGTGAACGATACCTTTACCATTAAACTTCCGGTCTTTGAAGGTCCTTTCGACCTGCTCTTGTTCTTCATTGAAAGAGATGAACTGGATATTTATAACATTCCCATCGCGACCATAACCGACGATTTCCTGGAGTACTTGCGCCACCTGGAGTCGCTCAATGTGGACATGGCCGCTGAATTCATCGTTGTTGCCGCCACGCTGATGCGCATTAAAGCAAAAATGCTGTTGCCACGCAAACAAATAGATGAAGAGGGCAATGAAGTGGATCCGCGACAAGAACTGGTGGAGCGGCTCATGGAATACAAAAGCTACAAAAGTGTTCTGGAAGAGCTCCGCAGACTTGAAGAGGTGAGGGCTTTTATGAACCCTCGTGGTTATGCAACCACTGAATTGCGTAAACTTTCCGAACACGCCCTGGCCGATGCAGAAATGGAATCTGTCACGCTCTACAAACTGCTCCGTGTGTTCGAGCGGCTGGTGTCCAGATTTGAAGAAGAAAAAAAAGCAAAACGCGTTCACACCGTGTACAATTTTAAGTACACCATTCAAGATCAACGGGCTTATATTGTTAATCAACTAAAAACGGGCGAAAAAACTGATTTTGAACTGATTTTTCTTTCGCTGGAAAACCGTATCCACGCCGTCATTACCTTCCTAGCGTTGCTGGAGTTGCTCAATGCACAAGAAATATCCCTTGTACAAGGGGATGGTATCAACAACTTTTGGCTGTCACTTCCGGAACCGGAAGCAGAAAACCAAGACTAATACTTCCGGGATTTATTGTTGGTTCCTCCGGTTTGCCTTTACACTATTTTTGCAACATAGTCTGGTAAGTGCAGATAGCCCTCCGCACGTATCACCGCTTCAATACCAAATCGAACCGCCACGTCCGCTACGTCTTTGGCCTCCATACTGCCTTTTTCATTGAGATCACGCGAGAGTTGCTGTAAAAAATCACGGTGCTGCGTGAGCAAGCTGCGGGTTTCTTTCACCAAACCGGCAACCATCGTCTCCACATCTTTGTCTGTGCTGAATTTATCCATATTATGGGCAAAATCCAGCGCATAGTTGGCTTGATAACGTTCGTCAAAACCATACCTTCGAATAAAATCTATGGCCAACATGGAAGCCTGCTCCCGGTCATTGAGACGACCAACCGTAGCGTAACCCTCCCCAAAAATAATGTCCTCTGCTATGCCCCCAGCCAAAAATACCGTGATTTTTTTCAGAATATTTTCCTTGGTTTCGTAGATCTCGTGGGGAAACGTAAACCCGGCAGCATAGCTGCTCGCTACCTTCGACTTGAGTTGGAGCGGCGCCAAACCAAACAGCAACACGTAGGCTACCGCATGGCCCGCTTCATGTACACTGACGTTGGCCACCACTTCCGATATATTACTCTGACGGATTTTATCTATGCGACCCACAAATGGTACATGAATGGTACGATCACCCATTTTAGCAATGATTTTTTGAGCTTCATTGTCGTAATCAATGGACAATGTATTGCAATCACTGGTCAGGGCCTCAAATAAAAACTTACTCAAATGAGTTTCCAAAATATCGGTAACACTGCTGAAAACAGGCCTAACACCCTGTACCGGAAAAACACCATTCCGATAAATTAATTTGAAAATAGGGTCACTGATGGATATCTCCACGCCAAAACTGGCTACAGCGCGGGCAATGATTTTCCCCACCTCTTTCTTGATAAGTGCCTTAAAATCAGCCTTGCGCAAGCTCGGATAAATCAGGTGTATATTGCCAAAGCGAGCCACCTGCTCCGGACGGAACCGACGCGTGAGGGCGTTTTTTATGTCAACCGCGGTAATCTTTTTTGTAAAAGCGTGGTAAATATCGGCGTCCACTTCGCTGTCTGAGGTGTGGGATGACATCTGAAATGCTTCATCGAGGTTGCCACTGATGATGATGAGCGTTTGAGAATAATCTACCGGCTCAAATATCTTCCGCTTACTTTTGGCCTCCAAGATAAGATCCAGCATTTGTTTCTTGGTCATTTCCGCAATGTCAACCAGATCGTCCTCCAAATCCAACATTTTCTTGAGGTTGCGTGCTTCCCAGATACCTACGGTTTCTTGCATGTGATCATCAACCGGAGGCGCCTCTGAAGGATAACGGGGACGCTGGCGTTGGTTGAACATGAAATCGGAAATGTAATAGTCAAAATCTTCCTTTTCACGCTTCGCAAGGCGACCATCACTGAGCAATTCCCAAAAATCATTGAACTTTGTGCTCTGTACAGGCGTACCATCAGACTCAAGGGTATAAAAACGCTGAATTTCGTCAAACAAGACGATGGATGGCTTGTTGTCCGCAATACCATTGCCTTTCAACATCGCACTGACGCTTTTGAAATACGTTGTATCGTCTGTATTCATCAGTTCCACTTCCGCAAATCGCTCTTGAAAACTCAAGTACTGTACAAGTTTTCGAACCAGATCGGTTTTCCCCACCCCTGTCATACCCCACAGGCACACAATGATCGGGCGTGTAAGAATCTCCGGCATCAAATACCACACTTGAATATAATCCAGCAGGCTGTCAATAATGTCATCAATGCCTACAAAGTCATCCTTAAGACGCTCCCGTAAATGTTCGAGTACGGCGCCACGCTCGCGGAGTATGTCTTTGTCAATCTTGAATTGTTGCTCTTCCATGGTGTTACTAAGAAACGAAAGGTTTTGTGGGTTTGTATTGTTTGGTACCCCCCCGAAAAATACGGATACCCGCGCTTCTCTCAGAGTTAGTACTTTCGTGATTTAAAAGTGGTTTTGTGATCTCCATTTTCAAAATCACGTTGCGTTTACTTTTATCGTAGCGTAAAAACTTGGGTAGTCGCGTCTGACAAAAAATGGCCACTTTTTTGTCTCAGACGCGACCACGCTAACCAGTTACTTGGGTTATTATTACATCGTAACTATAATTTCTGAATTCTACCAAAACATGCGATTGGGTTGTCTTTTTTGTGTGATTTTCTCTTTTTTCTCTTTTTTCTCTTGCAAAAACCAACAACCGGAAACAAGGGTCGAACGTATCGCCAACGGTATCTGTGGTTGTTCGTCAGAATTGCTTCAATTGAATAAACTGGCAGCAGGATCAACCGGTAATATTGATTTCGAGGGCATTCAAACTGCCTTTGAAAAAACAAAAACATGTGTCATAAACCTACGCATGAAACCGGAAGATATTCCAGCCGTTCGGAAATCTTTGGAAATACAATGCCCTGTACTCGCCGCAGAAAAAGATTTGCTCGACGATTTGCTGGGCAATTGATATTTTCATCCACACAATGGGCACGCGTGTTCCTGATCACCGGCTCCCTTTATCGCCCTTAAGGTTCTCTGAGCCTCATCGGCATGGCCACACATAATCAGACAATGGATATTTTTTCAACTGATAGGAAAAATGCCACCATTCGGTACGGATGCCTTTAAAACCAACCGCTTCAAGGCTTTCGCGGAGCAGCGTGCGGTTTTTAAGTACTTCTGCCGGTAATTGAAGGTTGTCCGTATGCGCTTTCACCCCAAAATAATCAAATTCCGTGCCCATATCCAACTCCTTCCCCATCGCATCTACAATCGTAAGATCCACAGCAGCACCACGGCTGTGCATAGAACCCTTGGACGGCGGGGTCACATAATCAGGGTTGGGAACCTTGTCCCAAAGCCTTTGTTGGTAAGGACGAGGGCGGTAACAGTCAAACATTTTGAGCGCCAAGCCCTTTTTTTTCAAAGACTGATTGGCCCTCACAATGGCTGCAGCCACGTCGGGGCGCAAGAGACAACGCCCACAATCATATATTTTTGATTGGGTGAAGTTGTTCGTTGTCGCGTAGCGTATATCCACCAAAATAGTAGGATCGAGGGCCACTAGATCGCGAAAACCTTTGTTGACCGCTGCCGAAGGATCCACATCCGCAGGTATGGAAATGGCTGACGGATGCTGTGCCAACACACGGGTGGTGGTACAAGCAAGCAGTAAAAGGGCCGTTCGTATGGTCATGTTCTGTTTCAATGATCTTACGTATAGTGCAAAGATGGAGTATCCGAAAACACCATTTGGTCCCAACGCAACACCGTTTCAAATCCTTTTTTTAAAAAATAGGCCGCCGTATCCGGTGCGGATTCCCGACTGGTTGCCAACACAAAGTCACCCCCCCAAGCACCAAGGCTTTTTATTTCACCCCCATAATCACGGAACAACTGCTGCCCTACCGGGTTAAAATCAAGGGCTTTCCCGATTATACTTTCGTGCTCCCGAAGATTGGCTTCAAAATCTTCCAGATTATCGGCATTGAGGATACGCTCGGTTAACCCCGAAATTTCGTCAACAAGCCCGGGGTTATCTTTGGCTTTTTCACGGTAACGCGCAATACCTTCCCGGGAGTTCTGCTTCTTCTCCAGATAAACGAAATAAAGGTTTTCTGCAAAAGGGGGCTCAAACGCAACGAAACGAACAATGGGTTTTTTTGCCTCTAGCCTGTATAATAGGGGAGAAAAGGCGTATGCACAAGCAATGTCGTAACCGGAGCCTCCTAATGTATTTTGTAACACCGGATACGGATCAACTTGGGCCCACTCCGCGATGGCCGCAATGATCGTACTGCTGGTGCCCAGGCCCCAAGCACGCGGAAAATCACAAATCGTAGTCACAGACAACCCCTGCGCTTCATTCAAAAATACCGGATTTTGACGTTGGCAATCGCGCAGTATAGACGCCAACATCTCTGCTACACTGCGGTCACTCGTTTCAACAACCCCGAGATACGGTAGTTCATACACAGCGCTGAACCATACCGAACCATCCCAATCCTTGCTCTCCCAAACGAGTTCTTTGGCTCCGTCCAACATCATTATTACTTGTAGAGATTGTCCAAATCGTACCGGAACAGCCAAAGCAGTAGCACCGTCCAACACGACGTATTCGCCGGACAACAATAATTTCCCTTTGGCACGGGTTTCAAATAATTTGGACGGTAACAACATGGTACTTAGTAAGAGATGAATGTCCTGCGACAAATATACTATAAGATTAGAAGTTACTCGTATTTATCCATGGGTACTTGTTGTGTGGACATTCGGGGTAAAAATCGTAAAAATCGCTTTATTACAACTCAAACAGTCCGTATATGACCAACCACATCAATAGTTGCCGATGGAAAGTATAACCAAGGTACAGCCCTCTACGGTTTCAATACCCTGTTCCTCCGCCTGTTTGGCCAGCACCGGGTTTTCGGTTCCCGGGTTAAAAATGATGCGTTTGGGATGCAAGCCAAGGAGATAGTCGCAGTATGCCTGCTGACGATCCGGGCCGATGTACAAAGAAATGGTATCAATATCCAAGATATTGGGCTGCCCCTGTAGGATGGGAATACCACCCACCACTCCGGTCTTTACCCCCACGGGAACCACTTCATGACCGTGCTTTGTAAGGCTCAATACCGCACGATAAGCATATCGCTCCGGATTGGTTGTTGCCCCAATCACCATTGTTTTTTTCATAACTGCACCTGTTTATTGGAATTTAAGAACATTCATTTCGCCGAAAAGTTAAATATCAATCCTATTAAGGTAGTTTTGTGCGCTTTTTTGATGCTTAAAGCGTGGTTCCTCTTTTGTTCAACGTTTTATGGCGGCGAAAATGCTTTTTCAAAATAAATTTCACCATACCTCTACGGTGTTCGCGTTTGGCAAAAAAATGGCCGTTTTTTGCCAAACAATGAGCCTCCGAAACAGCTACCTTTTAACCTTAAACCATGATTCTGAGCGACAACAAAATACTGGAAGCCGTTGAGCAAGGCGCCATTGTCATCGAGCCCTTTCGCCGTGAATGCCTGGGTACCAACTCATACGATGTACATTTGAGTAAACACCTAGCCGTTTACCAAAGCCGCGTGCTGGACGCAAAAAAACACAACCTCATACTGCCCCTTGAAATTCCGGAGGACGGTTTTGAGCTTCAACCGGGTACGCTTTATCTCGGCGTTACCGAAGAATATACGGAAACACACAACTCGGTACCATTTTTGGAAGGAAAAAGCAGTGTAGGCCGACTGGGGATAGACATACACGCCACCGCCGGTAAGGGGGATGTAGGTTTTTGTAACCACTGGACACTGGAAATATCCTGCGTACAACCCGTACGGGTTTACGCCGGAATGCCCATTGGC
>JBIPOY010000016.1:0-17999 GCA_044378705.1 Saprospiraceae bacterium | reverse complement strand
TGCGACCATTTCGTCGCCGGGGTAGAATTCGTCCCTTCAAAAGTCCTGCGTTTGACCATGGAAGGGTTTTACAAAAAATACAACGACTACCCGGTAAGCGCCTTCAATGGCGTTTCACTCGCCAATCAAGGCGGTGGATTTGGCGTGTTGGGCAACGAAAAAGTACTTTCAATCGGCTCCGGCGAAGCCTACGGTGCCGAGCTTTTTGCGCAACAAAAACTCAACAAAAACTTGTATTTCACAGCCTCTTACACCCTTTTTTGGTCGAAATTCAGCAACCAAAACGGCAAACAAGTGGCATCTGCCTGGGACAACCGCCACCTGCTCTCTCTCCTAGGCGGCTATAAACTGAACCGAAATTGGGAACTGGGCCTGAAATACAGGTTTCAAGGTGGCGTTCCTTATACTCCGCTCGACTTGGATGCCAGCCGACTCAACTACGCCAGCATCGGTACCGGCGTACTCAACAACAATGCATTGAATAGCATTCGCCTTGGTAATTTCAGCCAGTTGGATTTACGGCTGGATAAAAAATGGAATTTCAAACGCGCAACCCTCGACGTTTTCTTAGATGTGCAGAACCTACTCAACACCATCAATCCGGCGCCTCCAACCTATACCTTCCAACGAACACCCGATGGAACAGGGTTTCTTACCACCGACGGAAAATTACTCCGCTCCGATGGTAGCAATGCCATCCCCCTCTTGCTGGACAACACGGAGGGCTCTTTGTTGCCCACTGTGGGTGTTGTAGTAGAGTTTTAATTGGTAAATGCCCTCCATCGTTTGGAAACTATCCCAAATTGTTTGCATGGCCATACTTACCGAATGATCACTTTTACGGTGTTATCAGACCCGTTGAGTACCCATACCACTACAACGCTGATGATCGCAGCAAAAAAACACCACACCGACACAAACGATTGTTCAAAATAAAAAACAGACACCAACAACGACAACAGCGAACTCCAACCCAGCCACGACATCCGCTTCACCGAAGAAATAAACGGCGGAATGACTGTCGCCAATAAATATAAAACACCCGGAAATACTTGTAACAGTGAAGGCGTCTTCAATCCATAATGAATATGGTGATCCCTAACCTCACCCGTAGAATGATTTAAAAAAATATAATAAAGTAAAAATATAGCCACCAAACTACCCATTATCGTCAAAAACAACAGTATTCGCTTGCGTTGACGATCTTCTTCCATCAACATAATCGAAAAAGGTACACAAATAGGCCATATCGCTTGTGCAAAAATTAAATAAACACACGACGATGCCCAACGATACGTTGCGTAATCCGGATGGGTCAGCGACAACCATACGACTCCTTCAATAAGTTGTTGAACCCCAAAAACCAAAGGAATACTGGCAAATGGAAACCGACGAGGTTCCTCCGCTCTCCTTAATGCTACTACTCCTACAGCTGAAAGTGATAGTCCTACAACAAAGCTCGCGGTGGTTGAAAAACACATAATTTTAATTTATTGGTGAAAATAAGGTGAATTGTAGCAAATATATACGGCAAATTGGTCTTTTATTCAGGCGAAAAGGGCCCTAATTCCGCAATTGGTACATTTGAATGTCCAAAAGGCCAAACCAAATAAAACAAAACAGAAAGGTGACCTTTTGAATCATGGGTAATAATGTAATATAATGATCGGTTTCAAATATGTAATAATTGACCCCCAAAAGACATAAACAGACCATTCCCAAGCCTGTTAATCCATACTTTTTCAATCTATACAAGCCTATAAACGTGGCTCCTATAGCGATCGCGCCAAAAAAACCGGCAACATTAACAACCAGATCGTGGTAATCCGTGAAGACAAACATCGCCGCAATCATCGAAAAAATACCGGAAACCCGGATGATCTTATGGTGTCCACGGGTAGGTATAATCCCTTGTGGCAAGTAATACCAAAAAACTGCCAAACTAACGCACAAAACCACCATGGCCGTCAGTGCAACCGGCCTCGAAATGTTGTAAAGTCCATTACGAGCCCTGTACTCCAATAAATCACACCAATAGTTGTTTAATACGCTAAACCCATATTCACGCTCATGCGCTTCCGATCCGCCCGGATAATACAAGGCTGCAACAATGTACAGGAGGATAAATAACCCAATCCCCATCAACGGGATTAATCTGATTATTCGATAATTACGAACTGGTTCCAAGGGTCTTGATTGATTTCATGGCAAGAAAAACCGCGTCTTGATTGCGCTACAAGCGTTGTGCAAGACCTACAAATTTGGACCTTAATAATCAAAAATGGAATGATATTTGTCATCCACCTGTCGGATACTTGTCAGCGTTTAATGCGCTTACTCAAATGTGCCAAAAAAAACGTGCTACCTTTACTTCATGGAATTAGATCAAGCACTCCCCCAAATACTCTCCAACCTAGGCATTCAATCGCTGAATGCACTACAGGAAAAAGCAATCCCCGCCATTCAGTCGCTCCCAAACGTTATTCTGCTGGCACCGACAGGATCCGGAAAAACCCTCGCTTTTCTGCTGCCCGTATTGAGTCAACTGAAGGCTGATACGCAAGGCGTCCAGTGCCTTATTTTATCCCCCACCCGAGAATTGGCCATTCAAATTGAACGTGTCTGGCAGAAAATGGCCACCGGATTCAAAGTAAATACGTGTTATGGCGGTCATTCGATGCAAATCGAAACCAAAAATCTAAGTCAGCCTCCTGCCTTACTCATTGGCACCCCCGGCCGAATTGTAGAACACATCAACAGAAAAACCTTCGCCCTAGACAGCGTTAGAATGCTCATTCTTGACGAATTTGACAAATCACTCTCGATGGGGTTCCAAGAACAAATGACAGAGGTGATCAATGGCTTGAGCTTCCTCGAAAAACGCGTACTCGTGTCTGCTACCAACAAGGCGACCATCCCTGCTTTTACCGGTATCACGCTACCCAATATCCTGAATTTTTACAAAGATGCCGAAAAACACACCGACGGGCTGGTGGTGAAAAGGGTGATCTCTCCCGACCGAAACAAGGGTATGACGCTGTTCAAACTCCTCTGCTTCTTGGGCAACGAACCAACCCTCATCTTCTGCAACCAACGCGAAAGCACGGAAATCGCCCGAGACTTCTTAGAAGAAATGGGCATACCCAGCGCCTGCTTCCACGGCGGAATGGAACAGCCCGACCGAGAAAAAACACTCGTTCAATTTCGCAATGGCAGCATTATTTATCTGGTTGCCTCTGACTTGGCAGCGCGGGGACTAGATATTCCGGAAGTGAAAAATGTCGTTCACTTTGAACTACCCCTCAAACAAAATGACTTCTTGCACCGCAACGGACGCACCGCACGTATGCACTCCGAAGGAACGGCCTATCTCATCCTACATGAAGATGAATCGCTGCCAGCTTACATGCAAACAGCCCCGCCATTGCTCGAATTGCCCCCTACCAATACCCTGCCCGAACGATCCCCTTGGGTCACTCTCTACATCAGCGGTGGAAAAAAAGACAAACTCAGCAAAATTGATATCGTGGGCTTTTTGGCCAAAAAAGGCAATGTCGAAAAAGAGGCTATCGGTAAAATTGAGCTCATGGACTTCATGTCTTTCGTCGCCGTAAAAAAAGAGGTCGTTCGTAACCTATTGAAAGCCATTCAGTCGGAAAAAATGAAAGGAAAAAAATATAAAATTGTCATCACCAATTAATATAATTGCCCTCTACTGCGCTCCTCAAAACGTCTATTGCACCATGATTCGTTTCACTTATTTAACCTTGCTAACATGAAACACCTTTATCGTAGAATATCCTTCGCGCTCATGCCCGTCCTCTTCTGCGTGATGATTACTACCTCTGCTTGCCCCGACTGCGCCGACACCTTGGCATTGGCTGATTTGGCCATCAAAGCATTCACCGCACCCCAGACCATCAACATCGGGGAGGCCTTCAATGCCGTGACAGATGTCATTAACAACGAAGAAGGTGGACAATGTACCACCACCGACATCGCCAATACCACGCAAAATCTGTTGCAGGTTTTCTTTAAAAACGGAAACGATTGGCAAATGGTGGGTGAAAAAGGCAATATCCCACAAGATGCTATTGACCCGGGTAGTCTGCTCAATTTGTTGCAAAGCCTGACCATCAACCAAGCCGGAGACTACCGTTTCGACTACTTCGATGATGAAGCTTTGCTGGTGGAGGAACGCGATGAAAACAACAATTATGGCTATATCTATGGCCGTAATGTTGACAAATACACTCAAATGCGCCAAACCAACAACTTTAAAAGTGTTCAGGTAACCGCACTCCCCCTCCCCGACGGAACCACCAAAATTGAAGGCCACCCTCAAGTGGAGTTTAAATAATTGTGTATGAAAAAAATTGCTTCAATCCTGCTGCTGGCACTTTGCGCACACTTGTACACCAGCTGTGATCTCATCGAGTCCGGTGCCGAACCCGACCTCACCTGGAATGCATACGACAATGTTTTTAACCCTTGTACAGGCTTTACAGAGTACCTAGACACCAGAAATTTGTTCTTTGTCAACAACCTGGGTTTCCCTTTCAATGGCTACCCACAGTCGGTGCTACTCTACTATCGAGAATTTCAGGGCGGCTTTTTTGATTGTCAGGGCCTGCCGTGGTACATCGTGCCGCCCACCACCATCATCAGTTACCGCTCTATGACCAACCTTTCTACCAGCGGTAAAACAACCAAACCTGCTAAAAGCCCACAAGCACAGGCCTACACCAAGGTGGTGCGCCCCGATGGCAGCGCAGAAAAATACGACGGGCCCATCATTACGTTCAATGATATCCCGGCGGGGAGTACGCAAACCGTGGAAACACCCATTACCATCACCAGTGAAGGCACCTATTTCAATAGCTATGAAGCCGATCCGAAACAACTGGTATCGGAATCCGACGAGAGCAACAACCAACAATCAGACAATTTCTCGCGCAGCAGCAGCGGTGGCCTCGATGAGGCCAGACCATCTTTCATCATAAAAGTGCCCGGTGAAACAGAACTTTCTGCCATCAAAACGCGCTATGCTATTTTCCGAAATGGTCAGATAATGGTTAAAAACCAATAAGACCATCCAATAATATTGGCCCATAAGCCCCTCGCAATGTCCGGCGGGGGGCTTATCTTTTTAAGTATGATCAACATAAAGTGGTTGAATGAAATGTGTTTGCAATTAGAGTCTAATTTCTCAGATGGCTGCTTCTCAGATAAAAAAGGGCCTTTTTTGTCTCCGACGCGACCACCTCACCAGTTACCTTGTAAAAACATATCCGAAGTATATACCCACCAGCAAATCGCCGCCCAAATAGGTGCCTGGCTGTTTGAGAATAGAAAAAAACGCTCGTGTATCAAACTGTTCTGCATCCGGTGGCGACGCTTCCTGGGTTATTACTTTGCGCCGCACACCAAAGCCCATAAAAGGCTCGATGATCCATCTTTTCTTGTTGTCTAAATATTGTTGTGTGCCAAATTTTACAGATGCCCCCCAAGCCACGACAGACCGGCGTCGCAGGGCCCATTCCGTATATTGTCCACCCTGCCGCCATTCCTGATTGTACCGATCGTTGTGAATTTGGTGGTACTTCAACGCAAACGCAAGGTAGCTTCCTACCCCATCGGCACGTTCAAAATAGTATTTTATGGCCGGTTTTAGCTTAAGACCCCTGTACATCTCACCCTTAAATTGGGCAAATACCAGAGAATTAGTTACCCATACAGCACCCAACTCCAGACCCCAATGGGTAGCGATGGGAATGTCTGTCAGCAACTCAACCGTTTGTTGGAAAGGATTGACAAATCCCAATGGCGACGTTTTGAACACCAAAGGCAGCTTTGCCTGGCCAAAACCAAGCATCGGAAACAGTAGCCACACGAAGAATACTCTCATCTATCGGGATATTTTACCAACTTTTTTGATGTGATCCAAGTCGCTGATGTCAAATATTTGAAAATACGTTTTGGCGCCAACAATCATCCTGTCTCCGTCCACAATCAAATCAAATGGATCTTCCATGGCAATGGAAAGCCCCGTTGTAACTACCTGAACAGGATTGGATATGTCAAAAACCAACAGTTGATCACTGCCCTCATCGCACACAAACAAATATTGGTCTTTGTATCCCAATCCGTTGGGTGTACCCAATGGATATGTACCAACCACCAACGGAAAAGTCTTATCGGAAATATCATATACCACCAACGCGCTTTGTGAAGATACTACTCCACACACATTCTCAACAATCTTGATCGTAGAAAACACATAGTCTCCCTTTACCACCACGGGATCACAACCACTGAAACCAATGTCTGAAAGCCGATCCGATTTCGACTGGATGATCGGAGCCGCCGGATTACTAATATCCAAAATATACAAGGCTGTCGTCGAGCCTAAAAAAACACTGTTGTCATATACGGTGATGGTTTCCAAGCCATAGTCGGTAGCCAAACGATTCACCAAGACCGGGTGCTCTTTTTGCGCAATGTCATACGTCTGTACTTCATTGCTGTTGAGCACGTACATATAATGTTGGAAAATAGCAAAACGAGTGATAGAGCCAGACTTTCCGGTTCCTACTTCTAGACCCGCATCTTTGCTGCAAGCGCATAATAGGGCGGCCATACAGCAGGCAATCAGTTGAATACGCATAAAATCAGTGTTAGTTGGTGAAGCATTTGGCATTTTCCAGCAAGGCATCCTCCCACGACACCACGGCGCCCCTAGTTTCGTCCACACACTCAAAACCCCCGTTGTACAAGGGGGGATATAAGTTGGGCTGAATCACATTCGATATCCGGTCCGTTTCATAAATATGGTATATATCACGGATGTCTATGGTCACCAAATCTTTCCAGCTGTCCGCATACAACACCGTACCATTCACCACAAAATCTGTGATGGCCGGTATCTTTAAAAACACAACATTGATGGTGTTAGAGGTATCTTTTACGTTATAAACATGCACCCCTTCGTGCTGCTCCAGCAAAAAAAGAAGGCTATCACGAAGATAGAGGGTGCCGGACAAATGAATAGCGCGGGGCAACTCACTGCTGATATCTTTTAAAGCACTGATGGGAATATAAATCGGTTTTTTACCCGAAATGCGGTTCTCAACCAACTCGGTTTTTTCACAACCTGCCATGAAGCAAAGCAAGCAACAAAGTGTTGCCAGCGTGGATATTGTAGGCAAAAAAGAAAGCTTTCGATGAAAAGACGAGCATGGGTTCATATCTGCAAATATAAACTTTATCCGTAAAAAAACTTAGGTGGTCGCGTGTGAGACAAAAATAATGATTAAGCTAGGATCCATTGGACTTCAACCATCCGGTAATACTCAACCTAGGCTGTTGCGTGAGCAACACCTCGTGTTCCATCTCATTGCTTTTAAAAAATACGCACTTGCCATTCCGTGGCTCAATGACCTGTACATGATCGGGGTGGTAAACACACAATTCACCCCCATCGTGCTCCTGCCACGCAGCATTCAAATACATAATCATCGAAAAAACCCGGCTTTTGTCGTTTCTAAACTGATCAAGGTGTTTTTTATAAAAACTACCCTTTGCATACAACGCATAATGAAATTCATATCCCGTGATGCCTGTATAGCAGGTGCTGTTTAAATGGCGAATAAAACCGTCCATCAGCTCAAAAAATAAATTTTCATACGGGTCATCGTGGGCGGGGTCTAGCCAGTAAATGACATCACTTCTGACCAACTTGTCATGCAACAGCAGCGCATTGTTTCCAATACCGGCAGACTGCATTTGCTGGGAAGCATAAAGCGACATTAATTTTTCCTTGAGCTGAGCCGCCAAAGAAACACTCAAAAAATGGTCGGCTAGACCGACTTTGTTTTCGATAAAGCTATCGATAAGGGACTCAAAGATCGTTTCCAACGAAAATGGTTGATCGCTACAATGGCGTAAAACCATCTAGAATGGGTAAGGTAATCAAAAACAACGTTGGGGATGTTATCTCGAAAGTTCCGCAGGGGTTGGAATTTATTGTCAAGAGGGCGCACGCATACCGGGAATGAAACGGGCGAACAACAGAAATTCCTGTACAAACCATTGCTTTCGACTGGTTTGTACAGGATCATTAAGGCGATGGGCCATTAAACTGCCAGCTTTACCTTGACTGCATTGGGGCCTTTGGGGCCCATTTCAACCTCGAAGGTAACCCGGTCATTTTCCCGGATGGTATCAGAAATATTATTGATGTGGACGAATATACTATCTTTCGTTTCTGAATCGGTGATAAAACCGTAGCCTTTTTCGTCATTAAAAAATTTAACCTGACCTTTTCTGACCACATCTACCGGAGTGTCGTCTCTGGAAGGCACACCAATGATCATGTCTTCGGCTCTAAATTTTTTCTTTTTAGCAGGATCCGGCGGGGTGGTGGTGAGGAAGCCATTCTCATCTACGTAGGAAAACATTTCCTCCAATGTTTTTACTCCGCCTTCGGCTTTTTCAACTTTGCGCTGTTCTTTGCGCTCTTGTTTTTCTTCCTTTTTTTTTCTGCGATTTTTTTCTTGTTCCTTTTTGTTGAACGAATCTTGCGATCTAGCCATGTTTCTTTTTTAGTTAAAAAATAATTCCCACCCTGAAAGGGAACTACGGGCAAACAGATCTTTCAAAAAGGCCACCTTCAGCTCCTAACTATACGAGAAGGACAAAGTTACCGAAATTTCAGCAATTTTTTTAGGTAACTACCGAGGTGGTCATGTCTGAGACAAAAAAATGACCTTTTGGAACCAGACGGGCAGCCACCCAAGGGTTACTTTTTGAGAATACACCTGTATTCTAGTGACCCTGTCCAAACAAGTCACGATCCTAGTACAAAGCGATAACAACCACTATTTTGCCCGTTTCATCAGTTGCTCCCTAGATAAAGCAATCATTTTCCCCACAGGTTGACCCTTACGATAGGTAATAACCTTCAGCGTAACATCTCCCGCAGGTATAGGGATAGGACCCATATAACGCGCCGTATAGGCATCGGGAAGGGTTTCATTGAGGGTGTAGTACACCTCCAATCCATCTATTTCTGTGGTGATGGAGACTATCAGGGTGTCATTCTGGGTACTGCTGGTCACAATGGCATCGTACGCGCTTCGTGCGTAATTACGCGCACCCACATCGGAGCGCCGCATGTGGGCTTCCATACGGGGAACGAACTTTTCCCAGTTGTTGGTGCCCTTGGGGCTCCAATATATATCAGAAATAGCCCAGGCACGGGGAAAGGTCATGTATTCAGCCTGTCGAATGGTGGTCACCTTTTCAGACCAGAGGTTGGCTTCTCCTCCCAAGATATACTTTGGATCAACACCTTCCGGCAACGGATCAAAGCTGTACGCTTTTTTCAGCCGCACTTTTTTATACGATGTTTGGTCTGGCTCCACGGCGGGTTCGCCCTGTAAGAGATCAATATAGACAAAGTCATTGGGCGCCATCACCACATTATGTCCTTGTTTGGCAGCTTCAATGCCTCCTTTACTACCACGCCAACTCATGACACTGGCTTCCGGAGCAAGGCCGCCTTCCAGGATTTCATCCCATCCGATCAGTTTTTTTCCCTTGGATTTGATAATTTTTTCTACCCGCTTGGTGAAATAGCTTTGTAATTCCAAGCTATTTTTTAGTCCCTCACGGGCCATAAGTGCCTGACAACCGGCATCTTTTTCCCAATATCCGTGGTAACATTCGTCACCTCCGGCATGGATATAAGCAAATGGAAAAAGGGCAGCAACCTCACCAAAGACCTGATCCAAAAAGCGATAAACGGCCTCATCTGACGGATTGAGCGTATTGTCGGTCAGCATGGTGAAAGTGCCATTGTCGTGCCACTCAGCAAAATTGTGGCCGGGGCTTACTTTCACAGTGCTATCTTTGGTACAACACAGTTCCGGATAAGCGGCTACTGCCGCCGAGCTGTGGCCGGGCACATCAATTTCAGGCAGTACCTGTATATTTCTAGCCGCTGCATAAGCCACTATTTCACGGATGGTTTCTTGTGTGTAAAAACCACAGTCGGTGGCGGGCTCACCATCTTTAGGCGCTTCACGATTGCCCCATTTCCCGTAACGCTGTACACGACACCCCCCCACTTCGGTGAGGCGGGGATATGATTTTATTTCGATACGCCACCCTTCATCATCCGTGAGGTGCCAGTGGAACACGTTGTATTTGTGCCGCGCCATGTTATCAATAAAGCGCTCTACGTCAGATGCAGAGAAAAAATTGCGGCTCACATCAAGCATCATACCCCGCCAAGCAAAACGAGGATAGTCGGTGATGCTACCCGCCGGGATACTCCAACGGACGCGCTGAACAGTCGGGCTTTCAATTTCCGCCGGTAATAGTTGTAAGAGTGTTTGAACCCCATAAAAAAGCCCTGCAGGGCCGTTGGCTTTGATTTGTACACTACCTGATTTTACGGTCAAACGGTACCCTTCGTCACCAAGCACCGTGTCACGCCGGGAAAGCAGGGTGAGTTGGATCAAGCCCTTTGGGCGGATCACAAAGCGATACCCGGTGGCTGGTTGCAGGTAATTCGCCAACTGTTGGGCAACCTGCTGTGCCGCAGCGTTGTTTCCTCCAATGGTGGTCGCCGCAGTGAGTGTGAACGGAATACCACCGGTGTACGACTCCTGAACGGGCTGGGGAATGATGGCCGGCGCCTGTGCAAAGGAGGCTACGCCGGCAAAAAAAAATGTAATCGCAAAAAGTAATGATTTCACAACAATAGGTAGTTTATAAATTCAGGAGGGCGATGTTGAAAAAAAGGGCATCTGCAATGTCAATTTTCAGAAAATAAGGAAATAAAGTAATTGGTTAGGTGGCACGCTAACCAGTTACGAAATAAAACAGAAACAAAACAGTGCTTTATTGCTCAATAAAGCCCAAATGTATTATAATAATTGGCTTTACACACCATCTGTAATAAAATATTGTTGCTTTGAAATAAATAAGGTAACACGATGTCTGGCCAAACAAAGCAGATTCTTGTAGTATATGGCAACAAACCAGTCGAAAAAGGACCACTTGGGGCCAACGTACGGGGCTTCTACGTGATTACATCGTAACAATACTCAATGCGTAGCCATCACAGCCGGCTTTTCTTCCTCAAAAGCTGTTTATTACAACATCAAAAACACCAACGCCCCGGCAGCAGCCGTCATGGTAAGCAGGGCAACACCCCCAAAAAAATTGGACCACCGTCCATTGACAAAAGGGCCCATAATCAGTGGGTTGTTGGTAATGTGTAATACTATCGCAATCAAAAAGGGAGCTGTCAGCCCGTATAAAACAGCCGCCAACAACAATGCATCTATGGGGCTTATACCAATATAATCAAACAAGAGCCCTAACAGAAGCGAAAGAGCAATGACGCCATAAAAACCCTTGGCCTCATGGAATTTTTTATTAAGACCTTCTTCCCAACCAAATGCCTCCGCAAATATATAAGAGATAGACCCCGCCAACACCGGAATGGCCAACATGCCGGTACCAATAACCCCTAATGCAAAAAGCCAATATGCTTGATCGCCCGCCAAAGGCCGCAGCGCCATAGCGGCCTCCTGTACCGTATTAATATCGTGTATCCCCTCCCCAAACAGTACCGTTCCCGTTGTCAATATGATGAAAAAGAAAACAAGACAGGTCAAAAACATCCCAAAATCAACATCCTGCCGCATATTAACAATCAACTTTTTATCAACCACAACTGTATTCTGCCGTTCTCCTATCTCTTCTACTTCCATACTTGTTTGCCAGAAAAACAGGTATGGCGATATGGTCGTACCCAAAATGGCTACCAATATGGTAATATAATTTTTTTCAAAACGAATGGTCGGAACAACCGTGTGCAAGAGTACTTGCTGATAGTCGAGGGTCACTAAAAAAGGGACCACGAGATACAACAACAGCGACAAACACAGGTACTTGAGTGTGGATGAAAACGGCTTATAGGGCAAAAAAACAATACTAACCAGCAGTAATATCGTAAAAAAAACACTCGCCCAATGGGGCTGAATGGCCGGAAAAAGCATGTTGGTAACAGCCCCCATCGCCTGAATATCAGCCCCGATGTTGAGTACAATGGCAGGCACGCTGAACAACATCATGAAGAATACAAACGACTTGGAATAGTGTTGTTTCAATACACCTGTCAAACCACGACGGGTCACGATTCCTATTCGGGCACACATCTCCTGAACAGCAACCATCAATGGGTAAGACAACAACGCCGTCCACAACGTGGCAAGACCATACATCGCACCTGCCTGGGAGTACGTGGCGATGCCCGAAGGATCATCATCACTCGCCCCCGTAATCAGTCCAGGGCCAAGATTTTTCCACAATTTTATCAAAAAATTGGGTTTACGCTTCTTTGGTATCACAGAGGTTGTTTTTTTGTATCTATTTGGGTGGAACGCTGTCTGGCCCAAAAAGCTCATTTTTTCGTCTCAGACGCGACCACCCAACCAGTTACATTTTTTTTCTTACGTTTTTACCGTGCCGAGAGCCCTCCATCCATGACCAACTCGGCCCCGGTGACATAAGAGGCTTCGTCAGAAGCCAAAAAGAGTACTCCTTGGGCAATTTCAAATGGATCTCCGATTCTACCGAGCGGGCACATTGCCTTCATCATCTCCGATCGGGAGGCCGCATCGGCCGGTAATATTACCTCCGTCATCGGCGTCAATATACCCCCGGGATGAATGGAGTTGACCCGGATGTTGAAGGGCGAAAATTCTATGGCTTGGTCCTTGGTCAACAGACGCATACCGGCTTTAGATGCAGAGTAGGCGGCGCCATTGCCACCCACGATGCCCGCAATAGAGGATATATTGACGATAGAGCCCGTACCGGATTGTTTCAAATAGGGCAGCACCACTTTTGCGCCCAAAAAAGCACTCGTCAAATTGATGGAAATGATTTGATTCCAGCGGTCCAATCCGGTTGCCTCGGTTGTTTCAAAGGGCTTATAAACGCCCGCATTGTTGACCAAGATATCTATTTTTCCGTAACACGCGATGGCTTTTTCCACCACCTTTTGCCAGTCTGATTCGGAGGTTACATCGTGTTGAAAACACTCGATGGAGGCACCCTGTTGACGCTCTTGCTGTACCCAAGCATTGAGTTTATCAAATTGAACATCCGTTGCCAACACCTTTCCTCCCTCCTGAAGAAACAATCGGGCAATGGACTCACCCAAACCACCTGCTGCTCCTGTCACGATGGCCACTTTATGCTGTAAACGATTCATTTTTTGTTTTTTTAGTAAATTTAAGTCAATGGTTGGATGGTCGCGTCTGAGACAAAAAAAGTGGGCCTTTTTGGGTCAGACAGCGTACCATCTAATCAGTTACTCTTATCAATAAATGTAAAGATATTCCTATTCAGGCTTCTCAATGGCCATTGTGACTGCTTAAGATAACGGTTGATGGATCTTTTCGCGTCATTTCAGCCTTTGCAGCCTCTGCCTGGTTCATGTTGTCAATACCTTTCAAAAGTGCATCGGCGTTGAAAGAGATACTGTTGATACCTTCGTTCACCAAGAATTGGGCGAATTCCGGCATATCACTGGGCGCTTGACCGCAAAGACCAATTTTAATACCCTTGTGCCGCGCTGCACGAATCGCAGAAGCAATAAGCCGGATGACCGCTGGGTTTTTTTCGTTGAACAAATCACTGACGAGGGCTGAATCTCGGTCGAGACCCAAGGTGAGTTGGGTAAGGTCATTGGAGCCAATGGAAAAGCCATCAAACACCTCTGCAAACTGCTCGGCCATAAGGACATTACTGGGAATTTCAACCATGACGTAGATTTCAAGGCTGTTTTTTCCTTGTTCAAGGCCAAAATCCCGCATGGTAGCCACCACTTTTTTACCCTCCTCCACCGTTCGGCAAAAAGGAATCATGAGTTTGACGTTGGTAAACCCCATCTCGTCGCGCACTTTTTTCATGGCCCTACACTCAAGGGCAAAGCCATCCTTGTACAAAGGGGAGTAATAACGTGAGGCGCCACGAAAGCCAATCATCGGATTTTCTTCTACCGGCTCAAACTGCCGGCCACCGACAAGGTTGGCGTATTCGTTGCTTTTGAAATCACTCATGCGCACGATCACCTCGTTGGGGTGAAAAGCGGCGGCAATAGTAGCCACGCCCTGCGCAAGTTTGTCTACAAAATAATCCTTTTTGTCGGGGTAATGACGGGTCAGTTGGGTAATTTCTGCCCGAACGGATGCGTCGGTAATTTGTTCAAAGCGGGTGAGTGCCAATGGGTGAACCTGGATGTGGTGGGTAATCAAAAACTCCATACGCAGCAGACCAACGCCCCGATTGGGTAAAAAAGATTGTTGAAATGCCAGCGATGGGTCTCCAAGGATGAGCATTGGGGCTGTCTGGGGCATTTGAAGGTTGGAGATATCCTTTTCCGTTACCGTCCACTCGGCTTTTCCTGCATAGACAAACCCCGTTTTCCCTTCGGCACAACTGACCGTAATCATGTCACCGTCGTGGATTTTATCGGTGGCATCGCCGCAGCCTACGATGGCTGTTGTGCCCAGTTCACGCGCAACAATGGCTGCATGGCTGGTGCGCCCACCCTTGTTGGTGATGATGGCTGCCGCACGTTTCATGATGGGATCCCAGTCCGGGTTGGTCATATCGGTAACCAAGACCTCTCCGGCCAACAACAAGTGGGCTTCTTTAGGAGAACGCAAAACCCGCGCTTTTCCAAAAGCTATTTGTTCGCCCAATGCCGCGCCTTCGGTCAACTTTGGCCCTTTGGCGTGAATGGCATAGGCCCTTACAAGGGCATGTACATTTTTTTTACCATAAACTGTCTCCGGACGCGCCTGAACAATATACAACCTACCGTCAGGGCCATCTTTTGCCCACTCAATGTCCATCGGCTTTTTATAATGCTGTTCGATTCGAACACACCAAGTGGCCAACAAAATAGCGTCGGTGTCTGTGATGGAATAGACGTCCCGTTTGTGCCGGGGCGTTGGCAAATTTTCCACTTGCGACACAGCAGCAGGAGTGTTGGCGTGCACCATTGTCCACTCTTTTTCACCCATTTTTTGTTGGATAATGGGGTTGTAAACGCTGTCGAGGTGGGGCTTGAACAGCACGTACTCGTCGGGCGTGGAACTTCCCTGCACTATGTTCTCCCCAAGCCCGTATATACTGTTGATGACCACTACCTTCTCAAAGCCCGTATCTGGATCAAGGGTAAATGCCACGCCCGAAGAAGCTTGGTCCGCTTGCACCATTTTTTGTACCCCCACCGAGAGGGCCACGTCAGCATTGCCGAATCCTTGGTCTTCTCGGTATTTAATCGCCCGGTTGGTAAACAACGAGGAAAAACAGCGGTGCACCGTTTTGACAACAGCATCCTCACCTTTGATGTGCAAAAAACTTTCCAACTGGCCGGCAAAACTAGCCGATGGCAAGTCTTCAGCCGTGGCACTGCTCCGAACGGCAAGGGATATTTCAGCGCCTTCGCGCTGACACAAATCACGATACGCCTGTTTGATTTGTACCACCAGCGGTTCAGGGAGTACGGCCTGAGCCACCAAATCCCGTGCGCGGGCGCCGACACGATCGAGGTTAGAAAAACCATGCTTATCCAACTCACTTAAAATGGCTTCTAACGTATTGCGCAATTTGTTTTCTGCCAAAAAATACCGGTATCCATCGGCAGTTACCGCAAAACCATCCGGAACGGGAATACCTTTGGGGGTAAGTTGGGAAAACATTTCGCCTAGGGAGGCGTTCTTACCCCCGACCAATGGGAGGTCTTCGATCGAAATATCGGAAAAATTTCTGATGTAGTTCGGCATCTTATGGGTATTAATTTTCGTACAAAAGTGACGACTTTAATTCCATTTATATGATGATAACAGTCAGGCCTAAGGATGATTTTAGACTATAATTTAAGTGATTTTGATGATTTGATTGATTGCAAATATTTGACTTTAACAAAACCAGTTACATTTTAAGTTCATTCACAACCACTTTGTGTTGACTATATTAACCCTGTAAATGCACAGACCATGCCCCACCACAACTCAGAAATTCTTGGTTTAAGCAACGTTCAGGTACACGCTTCAAGGGCTCAGCATGGCCGCAATACATTGGACTACCAAAAAAAATACGGCTTTTGGGAAGCGATAAAAAGTTTGGTCAAAGAACCCATGGTGCTGCTGCTGTTGGTGACTTCTTCGATCTATTTCATCAGTGGAAAAACAGGCGATGGAATATTTTTAGCTTCCGCCATTGTGCTGGTATCGGCCATTTCCCTGTACCAAGATTCCCGGAGCCGCAATGCCTTGGAAAAATTAAAAGCATTTACCCAGCCCAAATGCAAGGTCATCCGCGACGGAATCACTGTGGAGATCAACAGTGCAGACGTCGTGGTAGGAGATAGTCTGGTGGTAGAAGAAGGCACTGCCATCGCTGCAGACGGTACGATTGTACGTTCCAACGATTTCTCAGTCAATGAATCAATTCTCACAGGAGAATCTTTACCCGTTTACAAAGATTCAGGCAAAGAAGACAACTGCGTATTTCTGGGCACCTCCGTGGCGAGCGGTTTGGCAGTCGTAACCGTCACGGCGATAGGAGTCGGCACAAAACTGGGGAAAATCGGAAAAAGCTTGGAAGATATCCAGGACGAAGAAACACCTTTGGAAAAGCAGATTCGCAATTTTGTACAGAAAATGGTGGTCATTGGAGCTGCTGTTTTCATCTTTGTTTGGGGGCTAAACTACGTTCACTCCCGCGATATTCTGGATAGTTTGCTCAAGGCACTGACCCTTGCAATGAGCATTTTACCCGAAGAAATCCCCGTTGCTTTCACCACCTTCATGGCACTCGGTTCTTGGCGTTTGATGAAAATGGGGGTGGTGGTAAAACAAATGAAAACCGTTGAAACCTTGGGGAGCGCTACCGTGATTTGTACCGACAAAACGGGCACCATCACGGAGAATAACATGAGCCTTGCAAGGTTATTTGTACTGTCGTCCCACAAGATTTACAACCCGAATGAGGACTTGGAAGACGGGGCCAGAGAACTCATACGATTGGCGATGTTTGCCAGCGAACCCATTCCATTTGATGCCATGGAGGTTGCTTTGCATGAAGCATACGCCGCTACTGCCACCGTCGATGAACGCACACAGTACAAAATGGTACATGAATATCCGTTGGACGGTATTCCACCACTGATGACCCACATTTTTGAAGATACTTTGGGAAATCGTATCATTGCCGCTAAAGGAGCCCCGGAAGCCTTAATTGAATTATCTTCCCTGACAAACCCAGAAAAGGAGCACCTTGAAGCCGCTGTTGATGCTTTGGCGATAGAGGGTTATCGCGTTCTGGGGGTAGGTGAAGCCTCCTTTTCAGGTGATCACTTTCCGGAAAAACAGCACCAATTTTCGTTCGTTTTAAAAGGAATCGTTGCATTCTACGATCCACCGAAGAAAAACATCCCGTCTGTGTTGGAGGAATTCTATACGGCCGGTATTAACGTAAAAATCATAACAGGAGACAACGCTGCTACAACAGCTTCCATTGCCAAACAAATTGGCTTCAGGGGCTATGAAAAAAGTATCTCCGGAAATACCTTGATGAACCTTGAAAAGAGCGAATTGGAAACGGTGGTACAAGAAACCCACGTATTCACCCGAATGTTTCCCGAAGCAAAACTAAGGATCATCAATGCCCTTAAAGCAAACAACGAGATCGTTGCGATGACCGGAGATGGTGTAAACGATGGCCCTGCTCTGAAATCTGCCCATATCGGCATTGCCATGGGAAAAAAAGGCTCTGAAATAGCCAAACAGGCCGCTTCCCTAATTTTGATAGAAGATGATTTATCAAAAATGGTGGACGCCGTGGCCATGGGCAGGAGAATCTATACCAACCTGAAAAAAGCCATTCAATACATCATTTCAATC
>JBIPOY010000196.1:0-6239 GCA_044378705.1 Saprospiraceae bacterium | reverse complement strand
TTTGTCCACCGTGAGGTCAAGACCGTCGCGGGGCTGGGTGTTGGGCTCGTGCGGGCAGGAAGACTGGCCGCTCACCAAGTCAAAAACCGGCGTACCATACACACGGTCCTTCTTGATGTTTACGGTAAAATTATCGCCCACATCGTCGTCAGAAAGTGTGTATCCGACCGTTCTAGACTTGGTAGAAGTATTCGTTGTCGAAGTACTTTGTTCCGTACTGAAACTCATGGCCAAGCCAGCCGACAGACCAATACCATTCACTTTGACGCCGAATTCTGTAGAGAAACCAGTGCTGAAGTTCTGCGTCCATGACATCGTAGAGGACTGGCTGGTTTCAGTGGTTTCTGACTCGGAATACGTAACCCCTGAATCGAAGGAGATGTTCTTGGAGAACACAGCCTCTTTCCTCGTTAGTTTGTTACGATCCACAATATCCTGCCAGCGAACAGCACTGCTGGTATCACCAATCAGGTACAGGGAGGGGATAACCGAGTTCAGAATTTGGTATTCGGAGTAGATAAAAGTGGTGGCAAAACCCTCCGGAAACACAAACAGACCCTTGTCCAAATAATAATTACACGCATTGGAATCGTACAGGAGTTCGTCTGTAATACCATACAAGAAGTTCATGGCACCGCCCATGTACACGTCGCCACCTTGCTCACTGCCCACGATCACATCCCCGCTGCCGGTGGATATGTTTTTCGTAGTGGTGATACAGGTTTCCATTTCGTTGGAAGAGTACGCCGTCGTACTGGAAGAAATATCAAAACCCAGGTTGGCTGTCACGTTTACTTTCAAGGAGGTAGCAAAGAAAGGGGTGCCCGCCGAAGTCTCGATCTCGGGACCCAGGGAGACATTCACTTTCGCACTCAGATCCTGCGAACTGGCGGCGCCAAAAGACCAATTCTGGCAAGTGGTTTCTCCGCTTTCCATAAAAGCACTTGAAGCGTCACCCGGCGGATCGTGGAGGATGAGGGTGGGAATATCAGGCGAAGTAGAGGTAAACGTCGTTTGGCGGGGCCTGCGGCCGAGTACCACGGCATACAAAGTTTCGGTGGCCTGCTCATCGTGCGCTCGAGCCGTCACCTGCAGAAACTTTTGGTACGGTGCGGTGATGTTGGGCTCCTCTACCCTGAACTTATGTACCAAACTGCCTTCCGTCATCAAGGTATCAAACTGATCGAGGTGGGCAATGTCGTTGTTGATGGTCAGCAACGCTGTATCAACGTAACAGCGACCGCCATCGTAGTCTTCAAACACCTTGATGGTCACCTTGGACTGCTGTAACATGGTCATCATTGGATCGCCACAATCGTTGGTCGGCAGCGATGAGATTTCAACGTTGGGTGGCGCAAAGTAAATGAAGTCCGTTGTGTCATTTTTCATCTTCAGATCTACCGTAGCGCCGCCCAGAATCTGGAAATAATTGTAAATAATCGGATTGGAGTGTTCAATTACCGCCACCGTCACGGAATCGGGGGGCACGCCTTCAAACACAAACTTGCCATTGGCCGGAAGCTGCTTGATTTGCTCGTAACAACCGTTCAGGGTGGCCACCTTTACCTTGACAATTGAACCGGTAGGCACCACCGATTTGCGGCAGTATCCGCCGGCCATTTGTCCAATCACTTTGCGTTTTACTTGATTGCGGAACAGAATTCCTGCCACGGGTGTGGCAAGGGTAGGAAGCTCCCAAAAAGCAGGATAAAAGGTGTGCTCCTCAAATTTAGGCTTCAACACCACGCTGGCGCCCGGCTCGAAATCAGCAGAAAACTTACCATCATCATCCGTGAAAATCTGCGGCACATTCGATTTGCCATTCACCAATATTTCGACCTTTTTTTGAAAACAATTGGTGTTTTCAAAGCGTACATAACCACTTACCGGAATGGTACTCTGATCAGTAAAATCCACTTGGTCTGCGCTGGTATTGCTCGGGTTCAGGCTTACCAGACGCGATGCCGGGGTAAATTTATGGGGCAATATGTCGGTGATCGCAGCCACCGTACTCCAATTTGCACCGTAGGATGTACCCTCCCCCGTCAGTTCGGTACCCATGTCGTGTAAAATGGCGTCTGTACCTTCATTCAGATTGAAATAGGAGCGCAATGTAGGATTCGTTACAGACGTTCCAATATTGGCATAGGTCTGAATATTGGGGAGCGACAACAGTTCGCCAAAGAAAGCGACCTCGTCAATCAGACCGGTAAAATAACGGTTGTGGCCGGAAGCTCCATCGGCTTTGGCGCCCAGTTTCCAAGGCTTGCCCATCCATTCGGTGGCGGTGAAATTTTTAGTCGTCTGTTCTGTACCATCCAAATAGTATGTTACGTACAACGAACCTCCCGATTTGCGCATAACAAGTGCAACATAATGGAAACCCATTCCAATTGCACCCAGGTTCTCGGTGGTACTTCCAATCGTAAGTTCCAGGTCTCCCGCATTCAGATCCAGCGCAAACTGATTGTTCCCGCTGCCATCGGCTTTGCTCAACAGCGATTGCTGCCCGCTAAAATCAAACGCCTTGATCGTCATCGTAACCGTTGCGCTGTCGGACAACTCGAAGCTGGTCAAGTCTGCATAATTTTCATTGACCGCATTGAATTCCAAACTTTGATTGAAATAGAAGTTTTTCCAGACGGACGCCGTAAACGTGGCGCCGGCGCCGTAGTTGATACCCTCTATTTTGTAAAAACCTGTTTCATCGGTGATCCCTGCGTTGGCAACCGGAGGTTTATCGGTTGTCCAAGAAGCGCCACAGAGATACAGTTTGGTTTTGTTGGCAGAAATATTGAACGCCTTACTACCCACCCCTTCATCAAATTTCCAGTAAGATACCAGTCCGAGCGTTGAAGCACTGGCGGTCTGGTTCATCAGCATCTGGATTTCCGTTTGAGGGAGTTGACGGTCAAAAAAGCGCAATTCATCAATCTTTCCTTTGTAATTGCCCGTGGCATCTGATTTACGTCCGAGGAAAAACGTGGTGACCGCCGATTGGATGCCTGTTACGGCTGTTTGAATCAGTTCACCATCCACGTACAAAAGGGCGGAAGAGCCGTTATAAGATACGGCAATGTAGTGCCAACTGTCGGCAGTCTCTGACGGAAAGGCATAGTCCAGTTCCGTGACATTGCCCGATCCGTTTCCGATTCCAAATCGTACACCTTTGCCCGAAGCTGCGGGCAGGGTGTGTAGCCACCAGTTTTGCGACAGCCCACTTCCGAAATCGAAAATAGATGTTCCGTCGTTGTCATCGCCCAGCTTAACCCAAGTGGAAATGGTGAATTCCTCCCGGGGAAAATGTGCTTGATATTCAGCAAAAGCCATGCTGTTTCCATCAAATTCAAGTGCCGCGCCGAAGGTTGGGCTCAGTACAACCACCGCGTTGGGTACCGGGTTACTACTGAACGTTTTTACCTCGCCGGTGATGCTTCCATTCGGGTTCAGGAATCCGAGGGCATCACCACGCGGTCCTTCACCAAAAGAGTTGACACCCGCCACCTCGTATGTATAGAAGCGGCCTGCCAGCACATTGAAGTCAATAAAGGAGGTCGTTTCACCATCAACAGTGGCCAACAAAGCGCCATTTCGATACAATTTATACGTACCCGCTGAAGGCGATAGCGGATCCGGGTTCCAATTAATCTGTATCCTGTCATCCAAGTCGCCCTCGCTGGCCATCACCACCGGCGATGCAGGAGGCAACAAGAGTGTGGACCAAAACCCCGCGGCAAGGGTATATTGTTGGTTGATGGAAGTGCCAATCAACGGCTGACCTGCCGTCACATTCACCCGGAGTTGTTCCTGGTTGAATGCGCCTGTAGTACCTCCGTAGCTAAAAAAGGCCTGGCCGGTGAGGAAGTCGTCATCGCTGTACGTAGAGCAGTTGGGGCTGTTTTGCGACCATACTACGCGTACCGTACAAAGCGACAAGAGCATTAATAACAATGGTATGTGCGTTTTTTTCACGGATGATCTTCATTTTAGGTTAAAATAATCAGTTGCTAACATCCGCACCACTCAACGCTTTGAATTACCGGTTTCCAGTAGGACCTCCAACTTGGCCAACCGTCCGTTGACCGCTTCGTTGGCACGCTGCATTGCATCGAAGTTGCGACGCAAAACAGCATTTTCAGCCTGTAGTTGCTCCACTTGACGCGCGAGCTCTTGGGTAGCCGATACGTTCAGGTTGTGGATTTTGTCGTAGTCCACGGTGCGGAAGTCATTCACCTGTTTTCCATAAACAAATACTTTCTCCGGCTGGGTGTATGCAGCGTCCCACGATTTTACCGTGAAGGCATTGCCCTCCACGCGAACAACTTCATACTCCATTTGTACGCCACCATCCTGCATGATGCGCACGCGGTTGCCCTCCGCTAGAGAATGCGCAGCAGGCATACGCAGGGTGGCTTCTGTTCCGTTCACCTGTATGGCGGCCGGCTTTGAGAAAATGTCAGGTATCACATCAACGCCAACGGTTACGGCCTGCGGGAAAATGTTCTCTACCTGCTGTGCGATAAATCCTTTTACCTCCCCGGAACCCTTGGCAAGTGTATCAATGTGGCGGTAGTTGGTTACCTCGAGCTGCATCAGGGTAGCGAGGTCATCACTGCCCGAACTTACCCGAAGGTCCTTTTTGATACGGCGATCAGAAAAAGCGACAAAAGCCGGACCTACCAAATTATTTTCACCGCGAACTGAAACACCATGGCTCTGATTCCCATATACAGCCCCACTAACTTGCCCATTGCCATAAGCCACAGTAATACCGGGAAAATATTGACCTACTCCTCCTGCGATATGTATTCGCCCGTTAACAACAAAACCATCAGGGTCTGTATATGCCTTGAGCCCCCCATCACCGTGAAGATGCACCCGAGAGGCACTGATGTTCATGGCCAGATTTTCGGAACCGATGCCAAAAGCGTATTGGTTCACAGACAAATAACCTGTATGATCCCCTGCGTTAATGCGCATGCTCGCGCCCTTATTTGCGAGTGTGGTAATTCTCATCTCGACATCGTTATCATCATGCACATGCAGCTTTGTCGAAGGCGAATATGTACCCACTCCCACCCGATTGGCTAGTATATTCATATTCAGGTTTTCAGAACCAATGGCAAAAGCGTTTTCGTTCACATCCAAATAACCTGTATGATCCCCTGCGTTAAGGCGTATACTCGCGTACTTATCTGCGAGTGTGGTGATTTTCAACTGAACATGATCATCATCATGCACATGCAGCTTTGACAGAGGCGAAGCAGTACCCACTCCCACCGGCCCCGCCGACGGGAAGGAATTGCTTTGTCCGATGAGTGACAGGGCGTAGGGTGCGCTGGTGAGTCGGAATCTAGGGATCAATTCTGAGCCGCCATCGACGGCGATTCCGACAAAATAAGGGACATTAAATGCGGCGTTGAGCGGTTCGGTTGCGCCAAGCAGTGCGCTGTAAACACCGCCCACCACTTTGATATTATCCTGGGTCTCTGTCCACACGGCGGTGCCCCCGCTTTCTACGGTGTACAATTTGAAGGTCAGGCTGTAGGTGCCGTCGGAAACTGCCGAGCCGGTGGAGTTTCGAATAGTGCCCTGCATACTGAGGGTAGCCTGGGCCTGTAATGCACAGACCGTTGCCAGCAAGGCGAAAAGGAGCAATAAGATTTTAGATTTCATGATGGGAAATAAGTTTAAATAATGATGATGAAAAACAGATTCTGACAGGCGGCTCTGTACGACGAATACAAGGCTTTTTGTTGACCGAAAGACAGTGGCAAAGGTCAAGCGAGACCATCCAAACATTTTGGCAAAAACCCTGAGGATTAGGCAAAAATCAACTTAATCAGAACGTATTACGCGGTCGGAATACGATTAAAGAGGTGATCGTGTACATTTGTGGAGGGCGTTTGCCTTTTCGGAGAGCCGCTATTTTACCGCACGTGCATTTCAACATCATCGAGTTGTTTCGGCTCATGTACATCAACCCACATCCCGCATCGGATACGCTGTAATCCTAGTACGCAATGATGAATAAATATTTTTGGAAACAACTGCTCATCAACGGATGGATCATACTGATTGGTTTGGCCAGTGGGCGCGCGCAAAACCAACCTGCACCCGCCAACCTTGACCTAATCAAATTTGAGTGGCGCAGTACCGTGGGAACAACCAAGTTCAATCCGGTGTATTACCTGCAAGACAGCAAGGGTATGATATGGATCGCAGCCTCTTCGGGGGTT
>JBIPOY010000195.1:0-6250 GCA_044378705.1 Saprospiraceae bacterium | reverse complement strand
CCTGAAATACAGTACCCTATGAAACTGGTGTACACCATTTTGCCAACGCCTGCCACAAACGGCGCAAAAGTGCGCACAATGGGAACAAACCGGGCAATAATGAGCGTCTTTCCGCCGTGCTTGGCATAAAACGCCTGCGTTTGGTCAATATACCGCCGTTTTAAAAACCAGTAATCGCGCGTAAAAACTTTCTCGCCCAAAAACTTGCCGAAAAAATAGTTGGTGTTGTCGCCCAAAATGGCCGCAAAAAAAAGCAACGGAATGAGGAGCCAAACATTGAGTATGCCCGTTTTGGCGGTAATGGCGCCAGCTGCAAAAAGCAACGAATCGCCCGGTAAAAAAGGGGTCACAACCAACCCTGTTTCACAAAAAATGATGAGCGCTAAAATGATATAGGTGGCCAACTGGTACTCGCGCATGATGTTTTCCAAATGTACATCCAAATGACGAATGAAATCAAGTAATTGGGTCAGTAGTTCTACCATGAAGTTTTGTTCTGAGTTTTGTTCTGAGTTTTGAATCCGCAAATGTAACAGAGTTGTTGCAGTGGGAGCATCCGTGCAACAAAATTAGAAGTATTTGGCTACTATGCCCCTGCGCCCCACGAACCATGCTTCATTCGACAATGCAAACATTTCAGCATCCCCTGCTGAATTGCCAAATACAATGATTTTTTCATACGACGCCAGGTCAAAGGCCAAGCGAATACGTACGGCCTTCTCATGCCCATTGCAGTTGACGCTTGCCAATTTTCCGGTAAAAACGCCATCCTCGTATTCCAGACAGGTGCAAACCAATATTATGCCCTCCTCTTCGCAAAAACGTTTCAGCCAAACATCCACTGACGCCGAAACCACGGCAATACGGGCGCCCGCTTTCCGGTAGGCACGAAGCTGGGAAAGCAACGCTGGACGAAGCAATGCGGGTAGTTGCTGCCAACAAAACGCGTCGCCGAGTTGCTCCAATTCATACTTGCTTTTTCCTTTGAAAAAAATAGACAACAACTCCTCCTTCCCACGCGCATTGCTCCATTCACCCCGCCAAAGGATACTCAAATACCTGAAAAATAGCATAACTCCACGCGTCAGTATTGTTAACGGAGGAACAGAAAAAAGTATAAACCTCGATAGGGTATCCCCCTTGGTGAGGGTGCCATCAAAATCAAATAACACCAGTGTTTTTTGAGGTGAAAATTCTGTCATACCGCAAATATTAGATTTTTATTTTGTCGAATGTCCCCGAAGTACTAAAAAGTACGTGGTTTCTTCCAAGTGTTCATACGTTTCAAATACTGTACGGGAAACAGTCAGCTCCGGGTCTGTTGGCAGTACTTCTAGGTAGGTTTTCTCCAGAAAAACAATTGGATTTTTATCGTTTAAATCTTTGAATATTAATTTATTATCTGAATTAGTTTCCCTGTTTACGACCCAATCCAAAGGCAAGGGCGGCGGTGTGCCTGTTAGGTAGTTTGCCTGGGGAAACGCCGGGAGTACTTTGAAGTTTGGCCCGTATTTTTCAGCCAGTGTTTTGAGATCACGATACAACGCAGCCGTGGTCGTATCTGAATATATACCCGTCAAGGCCGGAAAAATATCGCCCATCGGCTCGGTCATGGCCTGGCGCTTGCCATCACGGTACACAAACATAAAACCTACATAAAATACGGCCAACAACGCTGTCAATAAAAAAATACGGTAGTACGGCACCATCGTCCGCACTTTCAGAGAGATTCGATTCGAAATTTCCATCGCTGTCCATACCCAAGGCGTTGAAAACATGATCGGTAGGCTGTACCCCCAACTGATGGCCGCACACCAAGTAATGGAAAGCAGCAGCAATACCGCCGAAATACGCGCGTTTTCAACCCTCGCATCCCCTACGTTAATCCTATACAGCTGAAAAATGACGTATGCCACCGCCAAGTCAAATAAAAACCTCGTTTGTGCAAACGGCGCGGTATGCTCTTGGCGCATCCAGACAACTACCCCGAAACTGGCCACCAATGCCAATAGCCAAAGCCCCCACACATACGCCAATACTATTTCGCTTCGGCCTTTACGGTATTGCCAAAACCCGACAATAGCCAATACAAGACTCGGAATGGCCAATTCCGGTGTTATCATCCCATAATCAATGATCCCGTGCCGGATCGCCTGACCACCGGAAGCAGCCCCACCTGTCATCTTCATGAAACCGGTTAGTTGGTCAGAGGTATAGAAATAATACACTACTGAAACAGTTGCCAAGGCAAATCCTGTGAACATCGTCAACATCTTTCGCCCGTTGAGAAAACCCGTTACCACCGCCAAAAAAGGTATCAAAGGGTAAAATGACTGCTTGCACAATACAGCAGCCAACAGTGAACACCCAGCCATCACGAGCATCGGTACGCTGGACAAACCATTGCGTGCTTGAAAAAACAAATAAACCGCCAAGACTGAAAATAAAATCCCATCGACGGTATGCCAGGCCATGGCAGGGTAGCAATGCGCCGAAACGATAAAACCGAACGTCGCCAAAATCCACCGCTGCTTGTCGTCGTACAACAGGGCCGCACCCAACCAAGAATACATGCCAACTTTGAGGTAAAAAATCCAACGCTCGCCCAATACCCCATATCTTTCCGGTAGGTATTGCAGTTCCAACGCTCGCAACCAAACGGGTAGGGGAGGGCGTACATACACAAGATCACGGTACAATATTTTACCCTGTAAAACCTGCCAAGACAGGCCCGTCAGAAAACCACCATCGGTTTCGTTGACCCCAAAAGGCGCATAAAACAAGGCGTATCCAAGGACAAGACTGAAAAAGATCAGTATCCAAAGCGTATTTTCTAGGTGTTTTTTACTCATCGGGACAAAAGTGGGAAATTTTGGAAACCAAAACGAAGATCAAAAGTACCTTTGCACAACGTTTGTTGTTTTACTGCGGGATTCTCAGGGCTTTTCAACATGCTTAAAACTGTGATTGAAGAAATTAAAGTGATTTTGATGATTGGATTGATTTCAAATGATTGCAACCACAATGCCTTCACAGCCACTTTGTATCCACGTTACACCCTGCTCGCGTACAGTACTCGGTAATAAAACCAACATTAATAGTCAACATTCAACAATATGAATTTCGATCTGATTGTAATCGGCAGCGGCCCGGGTGGCTATGTTGCTGCTATTCGCGCCTCACAACTGGGTATGAACGTCGCAGTTATGGAACGGGAAAGCCTCGGCGGTATCTGTCTCAACTGGGGCTGTATCCCCACCAAAGCCCTGCTGAAAAGCGCACAAGTATTTGATTACCTCAATCACGCGGCAGATTATGGCATCAAGGTAGACAAACCGACGGCAGATTATGATGCAATGATCAAACGCAGCAGAGGCGTGGCCGATGGAATGAGCAAAGGCGTTCAGTTCCTCATGAAAAAAAATAAAATTACGGTCATCATGGGCCATGCGAAACTCGCAAAAGGTCCCTCGGTTGCCGTGACAGATGCAGAAGGAAAAACAACGGAATACACCGCTAAAAACATCATCATCGCCACCGGTGGACGGGCAAAAGAATTGCCAAATTTGCCCATTGATGGTAAAAAAATCATCGAATACCGCAAGGCAATGAGCCTGGAAAGCCAACCAAAACGATTGGTTGTCGTGGGCGCCGGCGCCATTGGCGTCGAGTTCGGCTATTTTTACCATACCATCGGAACAGAAGTGAGTATTGTAGAATTCATGGACCAAGGTTTGGTGCCCCGAGAAGACGCCGATATTTCCAAAGAATTGGCCAAAATATACGCCAAAAAAGGCATGAAAGTGTACGGTGGATGGGCCGTTGAAACGGTGGATACCAGCGGAACGGAGATTAAGGTCAATATGAAAAACAGAAAGGATGGGAAAACAGAAACTATTCTTTGCGATGTAGTCCTCAGCGCTGCCGGTGTTACCCCCAACCTCGAAAACATCGGTTTAGAAGACCTTGGTGTCGTGACCGATCGCGGGTACATCAAAGTAGATGCGTTTTACCAAACCAATGTGCCGGGTGTTTTTGCCATTGGGGACGTGCTGCCCACCCAAGCCCTCGCACACGTGGCCAGCGCTGAAGGCATTACCTGTGTAGAAAAAATGGCCGGCCACCACCCTGAACCCATTGACTACAACAACATCCCCGGCTGTACGTATTGTGTTCCTGAAATCGCTTCTGTCGGCTATACCGAACAAGCAGCCAAAGAGGCCGGTTTTGAACTGCTGATCGGCAAATTCCCCTTCGCCGCCAGCGGAAAAGCAAAAGCTTCCGGCCATTCCGAGGGTTTTGTTAAAATGATTTTTGATAAAAAATACGGCGAGTTGCTCGGCGCCCACATGATTGGCGCAAATGTGACTGAATTGATCGCAGAAATCGTGGTTGCCCGTAAACTGGAAACCACCGGACACGAAATCATCAAGTCCATTCACCCGCACCCGACCATGAGCGAAGCCATTATGGAGGCCGCCGCCGCCGCATACGGTGAAGTGATTCACCTATAAAAAATCATAACTGGTTAGCGTGGTCGCGTCTGAGACAAAAAAGTGGCCATTTTGGGCCAGACAGCGTGCCCCCTAACCAGGTACAAAAAATCGTAACTACTTACGTGGTCGCGTCTGAGACAAATTAGCGCGCCACCTAAGTAGTTACTGTTGTTTACCCGTAGTCGAAAACATCCTTGGTCATGGAAAGACACGACTGAAATGCAGGCATGTCAAGTTGCAAATCAATCCCTTGTTCACCCAAAAATTGTATCATATTTTCAGTAGCCATGTTGCCGGTCAAGTCGTCCTTGGCCATCGGGCAGCCGCCAAAACCCCGCAAAGCGCCGTCAAAACGGCGACACCCACTGGAATATGCCGCCGAAAACTTATCCCGCCAATCAGCAGGTTGCGTGTGTAAATGAGCGCCAAACTCTATGCCCGGGTATGCCGGAATCAGGTTGGAAAACAAATAGGAAATGTTTTCCGGGTTAGAACAACCAATGGTATCCGACAATGAAAACACCTTGATTCCCAGTGGAACAAGCGCATCTACCCAGCGCTGCACAATTTCGACATTCCATGGGTCTCCGTACGGATTGCCAAAACCCATAGACAAGTACAGCACCAATTGTTTTCCTCGGTTGGCACAAAGCGCTTGAATGGACTTTGTACGTTCCAAACTTTCCGTGATCGTGGCATTCGTATTCCGCAATTGAAAAGTTTCACTGATGCTAAATGGATACCCAAGGTATTGAATATCATCGTATTGACACGCTTCCATGGCGCCACGCTCATTGGCCACAATGACCAATAGTTTGGTAGAAGTGTTGGAAAGGTCTAATTTTGCCAACACCTCCGCTGTGTCACGCATCTGAGGGATTGCCTTTGCACTTACGAAGGAGCCAACATCAAGCGTGTCAAAACCAACGCGGAGCAATTGGTTGATGTAACGCACCTTTGTATCTGTTTCAATAAACCGATGAAGACCCTGCATGGCGTCACGGGGGCATTCAATCAGTTTGATGGCAGGTGTTGAAAGGTCTGTTCCGGACAAAAGAGCGGTGGGTCAAGTGAACTAATTTGGTGCCACAAAGTTATGCTTGCTTTGGGTGTCTTTTTTAAAAATTACGATATGAAATATAAAGGACTTTGGTTGTTGCTCGGTTATGCCATGATGACATTCGGCCTTACCGCACTCATCATGCAGGTTGTGGGTGTTCATTGGGCCTTTTTGGGCTTGCTAGAATGGGGAGGGCGACTGCTCGCCTTTGTATTGAAAATTCTCATGACCATCGGCGGCGTACTGATCATTGTTTTTGCCCGCACAGATTGGGACAGAGAAATGCGGGAATGCGAGGCCGCATCAGATCTTATCAACGGTAAGAAAATATCTTAGATCTGATGTAACGGATTAGCGTGGTCGCGTCAGCGTGCCACCTAACCAGTTACGATTTAATATAACAAACTCTAAGGGGTCAACGATAATAACGAATCGGCATGATATCGTAAGGGTAGAGGCATCAATCGTGGGAAGAGCCGAATATCGCTCAACACAAACATACGTCTCCTTGTATTCAACGTCATTCATAGCAAGAATGACGTTGAATACAAGGAGACGTATAGGTTGGGGGGTAGCAAATGACAGACGGGTTGCCAGACCCGGCATTATTTTTCTATTCTGTCGTAGTAATTGAAGATTTCAAGGGTTCGTACAACAAGTAAATCCGTAATCGAACCGACTGAAATATTGGATT
>JBIPOY010000194.1:0-6296 GCA_044378705.1 Saprospiraceae bacterium | reverse complement strand
ACTATTATGGTGCTTTATTTGGGTTTTTCTTCCCCATCATACTCTCACCGTCCCTTGTGGTTTCTTTCTTGAATCAAATAAATGGATGGATTCACAGTTTTTGATCTAGAATCAACCTTTCCGTTGTAAGTTTGCGTCTTTTTAGGCTCCGTAGTTCAACGGATAGAATGGAGGTTTCCTAAACCTTTGATATGGGTTCGATTCCCGTCGGGGCCACCCCTTTTTACTTGTGTCGTCCAAACCCTCATCCATATTTTTGGCAAATAGGGCATTGTTCCTTTTGGTGCCCCCTTGCCGGGCAATATTGACGCCCAAAAAAGATAATTTGTAAGTGTAACTTGTTCCAACTGTTTTCCGGAAAAATTGTCTTCAGATTTCGCTCCGTCTCCGTTACATTTTTTCCGCTGCTTAGTCCCCAACGGGTTGCCAATCGGTGGATGTGGGTATCAACAGGGAATGCAGGATGTCCAAATGCTTGTGACATCACCACGGAGGCTGTTTTGTGCCCAACACCAGGCAATGCCTCCAATGCCTCAAAACTTTCCGGTACTGCTCCGCCGTGCTTTTCCATGATGATGGATGATAAGGTATGGATGGCTTTTGATTTGGTAGGAGAAAGGCCACAGGGCTTGATGATGTCACGGATGTCTTCTACAGACACTTTAGACATATCGAGTGGATTATTGGCTCGTGCAAACAACTGAGGCGTAATTTTATTCACACGTTCGTCGGTGCACTGTGCTGAAAGCAGTACGGCTATGAGCAAAGTGTACGGGTCATTGTGTTGCAAGGGGATGGGCGTTTCCGGGAACAGCTCATCCAAAATCTCCTGAATGTCTTTTGCTTTTGCTTTCAATTTGGAAGTGAGGCGAAGGTGGGATGCGATGGTTGACATATAGAGATGGAAAAAAACGCGGCGTATCGCAGATTATGGAATAGGTGAATAATTCCAAAAAGCATTCCAGTCTCTTGACATTGGTAGCAATTGCAAAGCACCGGGATACGCCGCGAAATGAAAACTTAATTTACATTGTAGCTTTTTTATATCGTTCAGCCACAATTTTCCAGTTGATCAGGTTGTTGAAAGCCGTGATATAATCGGGTCTTTTGTTTTGATATTTCAGGTAATAGGCATGCTCCCACACATCCAATCCGATGAGTGGTGTTCCAAGTTGTTTCACCACATTTTTCATCAGGGGGTTGTCTTGATTGGGCGTGGCTGAGATGAATAATTTTTTGTCACTTCCGACACAAAGCCAAGCCCAACCTGAGCCAAAAACACCTTTGGCAGCAGCGGCAAACTGTTCTTGGAATTTTTCATGCGATCCAAATGCAGCGTCAATCGCTGCTGATAAGTTGCCGGAGGGCATTCCGCTTCCCCCGGGTGCTATGGTTTGCCAAAAAAAGCTGTGGTTCCAATGCCCACCACCATTGTTGCGAATTTTTTTATCAGCATCGGAGGTGGAGATACGCTCGAGGATGTCTTCCAGTTCATACGCTGCATAGACGGTCTCTTTCACGGCATCATTTAAATTGGTTACGTAGGCATTGTGGTGCTTTCCGTGGTGTATTTCCATCGTCATTTTGTCGATATGGGGCTCAAGTGCACCAGTATCATACCCCAGTGGAGGAAGCGTGAAAGGTCCGGACCGCAGGTTTTTGGGGGCCGGTAACGGCACGATCGGTGGTGTAACTACCTTGGCAGCTGTTTTACAGGCATGTAAGAATGAACTGCCGGCAGCGGCGATGCCCATAAAAAGTCCAGTTTTGAGAAAAGTACGTTTTTCCATGATTTTGAAAGATGATTGATAAATGAGCAATAAAAAAACACCCAAAAACAAGCCAAAATGCACGCATTGACTGTTTCTGAAAGAAAAACCAAGCAATTAACTTTGTTTGAGGTGTAAAAACCTCAAAATAAAGGAATTTCTCATAACCTAAGGTTGATTATAATCATCCTGTGTGGTTGATTTCACGAAACGGCAGGTAATATTTGACTCGAAATCCCTACTTTTGCCTTATGACTGTCTTCCATATTACAGTCTCTTCTACCAAAATGAACCATAACCAAGAGAAAGAGCCCTGTTTGCCCACCGAGGGTATTGCCGAAATGCGAGAGATGGAAGCGGAAGAGTTGTTGGCCAGCGATGATTATTTCGAGCGCCATGAGATTGTAGCCGACAACCGACAAACACTGATTCGATTGGATAAGTTTTTGATGGATCGGCTTTCCAATAAATCAAGAAATAAAGTACAGAATGCCATTCGGGCAGGTTCTGTAACAGTGGATGATCAAGAAGTTAAACCTAATTATAAGGTAAAACCGGGCAATACGATCAGTATTGTGCTGCCACGTTCCGTAGAAGGCTCTCACGAGATTATAGGACAAAATATTCCGCTCAACATTGTATTTGAAGACGATGATGTGTTGGTGATCAACAAACCCTATGGTATCGCGGTTCATCCGGGTGTTGGAATCCCCAATGGTACGGTTGTCAATGCTGTTTCTTGGCATTTACAACAAAAAGCAATACAGCTACCGATAAAAGAAGGCAATGACCCGGATCGACCCGGTATTGTACACCGTATTGACAAAGACACCACCGGGTTGATGATCATCGCTAAAAATGATTACGCGATGACCCATTTGGCGAAACAGTTTTTTCATCATACCATTGAGCGTCGCTATCAAGCCATTGTGTGGGGCGATATGGAGGGTGATGAAGGTACAATTCATGGGCATATCGGTAGAAATCCCAATGACAGGAAGCTATTTATGGTATTTCCTGAAGGGGAGGAGGGGAAATGGGCCGTCACCCACTGGCGAGTTTTGGAGCGATTTTATTACTGTACGCTGGTTGAATGTCGTTTGGAAACCGGTAGAACCCACCAGATTCGTGTGCACCTGAAATCCATCGGACATACGTTGATGGGGGATCCTCGGTATGGCGGTAATCAGATATTAAAAGGGACCCTTTTTACGAAATACAAGCAGTTTGTAGAAAATTGTCTCAAACTATTGCCTAGACAAGCACTACATGCCAAAGTCCTGGGCTTTGTCCACCCGCGTTCGGGTGAATTTATCCGACTCGAGTCCGAACTTCCCGAAGATATGGTTTCGGTACTTGACAAATGGCGTACGTACGTCAATGCCAGAAGAGAAGATTCCTGAGTAGTTCCTACATTTTTCTGATTAATCACACAGAATACAACTGGAAACTGGCCATTTTTGAAAGAATAGTGTTTCTGAAGTAAAATAAAGCAAGCCCTTAGAACATGAATTATTGCTCATCAAACCAAGTATTTTATGGAAGACTCTCATCCGGTCGAAACAAATGATTTGCTGGAGTACCTAGCGCCGCCAAAACGGATGGTTTTTATCGTTAATCCCAAAGCCGGAACCAATTTACAGAAGCATATTGGCGAAGCTGTAGACAAATATTTGAATCACCGGCGTTTTGTGTACACCATTTGGTCTACGGCCTACCCCGGGCACGGTTACGATCTGGCAAAAAAAGCGTTGGAGGAGGGCTTCGAAATAGTAGTGGTGGTTGGAGGGGATGGTTCTGTGAATGAGATTGCCCCGGCTTTGATGGGTACGAAGGTGGCATTGGGAATCATTCCAGCAGGTTCAGGTAATGGTTTGGCAATGCACTTGGGCTATGGTCGTGATGTTTCCAAGGCTGTTGCAAAACTAAACACAGCAGAAAAACACCTGATTGATGTAGGATTGTTGAATAAACGCCCGTTTTTTAATATTGCAGGTATTGGTTTTGATGGTTTTGTGTCCAACCTGATGAAAGAACAGACTTGGCGAGGTTTTGTGCCTTATTTCCTAAAAACAATGGGCGCCGGACTTACCTATTTGCCCCTTCATTGCCGAATTGAATTAGACGATCGGGTTTTGAACGAAAAATGTTTTGTGATCGCCGTGGCCAATGGCCCCATGTATGGATATAACATGCAAATTGCTCCCGATGCACGATTGGACGACGGGTTATTTGAGGTTGTCATCATCAAAGATGTGCCGCGGTGGCAGTATTTTGCCGCAGTTCCTTCCACCTTCACCGGAAAGATTTATGATGAAGCATTTGTCGAGCATTTCACCACCCGCCATGTCGTTATCAGTGCTGATCAGCCGCTTCCTGTGCATGTTGATGGTGAGGGGCTAATTTCAGAGCAAATGCTTAATTTTGACATTCAACCGGGTGCACTCAACGTATTGATGCCCTTGAAAGAAAATCTATATTCAAGCGTTGCCGCCCGTGCGACAGTGCGTTAATTTTTAACAATGAGTAAGAAAAAATCTACCGGTGGCCTCGTCTTTTCTACCGATCCAAATTTTAAAATTGAACCTGAAAAAAATGAATTTCAGGATATTTCCTTCGATAAGCAGGTACTGCGGGTTTGGCTTGAACGCGGGCGGGGAGGGAAAGAAGCGACCGTGGTAAAGGGCTTTGTAGGCTCTGATGACAGCCTGACGGATCTGGCTAAAATGATTAAAAGTAAGTGTGCTGCCGGGGGAAGCGCCAAAGATGGCATCATTATCGTTCAGGGTGATCACCGAGACAAGGTGTTGAAAATGTTGCTGGATGTTGGCTTTAAAAATGTGAAAAAAGCAGGAGGGTAGTGCCACCCAAGTAGTTAGGTTTTGTAAGAATACTCAGATTTTATCGCCTGGCTACAGTTTTTTCTTGCTTGAACCATCGTTGTTTGATTATGAAAACCATTTCATTTTTTTGTCAGCGGGTTGCGCTGATTTTATCGTTTATTGTTGTTGTAGCCTCCTGTAACACGGCCATCCGTGGTGTTCCGGTATCGCCTGTGAAACCATCTAAACCCATGGGAAGCCAAAAGATTCCGATGGATACCATTCACTGGGTGCCGGGAACCACGCCCACGCCTGCGCACTCTGAGCCTCCCGTGGGTCAAAAACGCGACAATAAAGGGTCAGGTGAAACTTATCACTTAGCATTCATGCTGCCCTTTCTAACCAATCAGGTAGTGCCCGGTGGAGTGCCTGAAAAAAGTCGCTTGGCATTACAATTTTACGCGGGTGCCAAGATTGCTTTAGAACAGGTTTCAACGGAAGAAAACATGAATTTAGTGGTTGATGTTTGGGATACGCAAGCCAATGATTCAGAATTCCAAGCCTTGTTGAATAATACACCAAAATTACAAAAAACCGCTGTTTTTATCGGACCAATTCGTGCATCTCATGTGGCAATAATGGCAGAGTGGGCCAAAAATAGGCGTAAAATCGTCGTATCTCCCGAAACACCCAATGCCGACATAACAGTGCAAAACCCGGACTTTATTCAAACCAATCCTTCTTTGAGGGCACATTGTTCGGCCATTACCCGCCACGTACGGGCATCAAATCAACCGAGCATGGTTACCTTGGTTTGTAAACAAAAAGAGTCAGACCGATTGCCCTATTTTCAGACCGAAAATGCTCAATTGGGGAGTACCGTTCGGTTTTCTGAATTGGTATTACCGGATGACGCAACAAGTTTTGATGGCTATGATTTAAAAAGATACTTAAAGGCCGGGAAAAAAGCCGTATTTATACTTCCATCCTGGGGTAGTCAGGATTTTGTTATGGCTTTTTTGCGCAAACTTAGAGAAGTGAAAGGCACGCACACCGTCGAGGTGTACGGGATGCCCCAGTGGAAAAATTTTGACGTCATAGACGCAGAATATTTTACTGAAATGAATGTTCACATCAGTGCGGAGTCTTATATAGACTACAACAACCCGGATGTGAAGTCCTTTCAACAGCGTTTCTACGAGCAAACTGGTACAATTCCGGATGAAGATGGTTTTAACGGGTATGATGTAACCCTTTTTACAACAAAAATGCTTGCCCGTTATGGACTTTCATTCCCCAGTCACCTTGAAAGTGAAACATTCACGGGTTTACATGGCACCTTTGTTTTTTCTGAAATATTCCGAAAAGGAAACCTAGATGCGCACAATGATACGCCGGATTACCTTGAAAACACCCGGGTAAAAATCTTGAAATTTGGAAAATCAGGCTTTGAGCCGGTCAACCCCTGATTACATTTTTTTGATCACTTTTGAGATATAATGCAACACCTCGTCCCGCCCGGTCCTGTATTCAGAAGAAGTAATAAAATAAGGAGGCAAGGTTTCCCAAGTTTTTGATAATTCTTCCAAAAACATGTTGACGTGTTTTTCCAGGGTAACCTTACCGATTCGATCGCTTTTGGTGAATAAAATGGCAAAAGGTATGCCATTTTCGCCTAAACCATTGATGAATTCAAGGTCAATTT